>NZ_JAALDZ010000077.1:0-27747 GCF_014145125.1 Dietzia sp. CQ4
TACCTGTGGACGCTCCCGATGTTCCACTGCAACGGGTGGTGCACGACGTGGGCCCTGACCGGCGCGATGGGCACCCACGTGTGTCTGCGCGCCGTCCGGGGCGATGAGATCTGGAGACTGTTCGACGACGAGGGGATCAACCGCCTCGCCGGCGCCCCGGCGGTGTTGAGCACGATCGCCGACGACCCGGCGGCCCGGCCGGTGACGGGGATCCGCATGGTCACCGCCGGCGCCCCGCCCTCGCCCACGATCCTGCGACGCTTCGAGGACCTGGGCATCGACGTGACGCAGGTGTACGGGCTCACCGAGACCTACGGGCCGTTCACGGTGTGTACGCCCCAGCCCGACTGGGCGGACCTGGACCCGGACGAGCGTGCGGGTCTCAAGTCCCGTCAGGGCGTGGCCATGATCCACGCCGACACGGTCCGGGTGGTCGAGCGGACCAGCCCCGGCGAGAAGCACCTCGTCGACGTCCCGGCCGACGGCGTGACGATGGGCGAGGTCGTCATGACGGGCAACGGCGTGATGAAGGGGTACTTCGCCGACCCCGAGGCCACGGCGACCGCGTTCGCCGGGGGTTGGTTCCACTCGGGCGACCTCGGCGTGATGCACCCGGACGGGTACGTGCAGCTGCTCGACCGCGCCAAGGACGTGGTGGTCTCCGGCGGCGAGAACATCTCCACGATCGAGGTCGAACAGGCGATCGCGGCGCACCCCGACGTGGTGGACTGCGCCGTGGTCTCGATGCCCGACGAGAAGTGGGGTGAGCGTCCGAAGGCGTACGTCGTGGTGAAACCCGGTTCCGACCTCGACGAGGACGGTGTGATCGATCATTGCCGGACCAGGATCGCCCGGTACAAGGTGCCCGGTGCGGTGGAGCTCACCGAGGCCCTGCCGCGCACCTCGACCGGCAAGGTCCGCAAGAACGAACTCCGTGACGCCGCGTGGTCGGGGTGGGACAAGCGCATCAACTGACGGCCCCGCTCCTGCAGGGTGGGCCCGGGTGACGTTATTGTTGTCCCCAGGACCACAATCCGGTGCGCCCGGCCAGTTCGGATCGCACCCAGCCCCGACTCGCAGGAGGTCGACGCAGGCCCATGACGAACATCGTCGTACTGATCAAGCAGGTTCCGGACACCTACTCGGAGCGCAAGCTCTCCGATGGGGACTTCACCCTGGACCGCGAGGCCGCGGACGCGGTCCTCGATGAGATCAATGAGAAGGCCGTTGAGCAGGCTCTCCAGATCAAGGAGGCCGAGGGGGGCGAGGTGACCGTCCTGACCGCCGGTCCCGACCGCGCCACCGAGGCGATCCGCAAGGCCCTGTCGATGGGCGCCGACAAGGCCGTCCACCTCAACGACGAGGCGCTCCACGGCTCGGACGTCGTCCAGACCGCGTGGGCCATCGCCAACGTGCTGGGCACCATCGAGGGCACCGAGCTGGTCATCTGTGGCAACGAGGCCACCGACGGCCGCATGGGCAGCGTCCCGGCCATCATCGCCGAGTACCTGGGCCTGCCGCAGGTCACCCACATGCGCACCCTCGAGGTCTCCGGCGGGACCATCAAGGGTGAGCGGGAGACCGACGAGGGCATCTTCGAGATCGAGGCGTCGCTGCCCTGCGTCGTGTCGGTCGGAGAGAAGATCAACGAGCCGCGGTTCCCCTCCTTCAAGGGCATCATGGCCGCCAAGAAGAAGCCGGTCGAGGTCCTGACGCTGGCCGACACCAACGTCGAGGCCGGCCAGGTGGGCAAGGACAACGCGGCGACCACCGTCACGTCGTCGGTCCCCAAGCCGCCGCGCAGCGCCGGTGAGAAGTTCACCGACGAGGGCGAGGGCGGCAACGAGGTCGCCAAGTACCTCGTCGCGCAGAAGCTCATCTGATCGCGCTCACCCCGACCGACTCCCACCAGTCTTTTCAAGGAGAATCCACCATGGCTGAAGTCCTCGTCGCGGTCGAGCACGTCGACGGCGAACTCAAGAAGGTCACCCTCGAACTGCTGACCGCCGCACGCGCGCTCGGTGAGCCGTCCGCCGTCGTGTTCGGTGAGACCGGCACCGCCGCAGCGCTCACCGACGCCCTCAAGGAGGCCGGCGCGGAGAAGATCTACGTGGCCGAGGGCGACGCGGTCCAGAACTACCTCGTCACGCCCAAGGTCGACGTCCTCGCCGGGCTCGCCGAGCAGGGCGCGGCGGCGATCGTCCTGGCCGCCACGTTCGAGGGCAAGGAGGTGGCGGGTCGCCTCGCGGCCCGTACCGGTTCCGGCACCCTGTGTGACGTCGTCGAGATCAAGTCCGACGGGTCCGCGGTCCACTCGATCTTCGGTGGCGCGTTCACCGTCGAGGCGACCGTCGCCGGCGACACGCCCATCTACACCCTGCGCCCGGGCGCCGTCGAGGCGTCGCCGTCCGCCGGGGCCG
Source organism: Dietzia sp. CQ4 (assembly GCF_014145125.1). NCBI lineage: Bacteria > Bacillati > Actinomycetota > Actinomycetes > Mycobacteriales > Dietziaceae > Dietzia > Dietzia sp. CQ4. The sequence goes on from NZ_JAALDZ010000077.1 coordinate 2,421, forward strand.
GTGAGGTCGTCGAGGTCGACGTCCCCGAGCCCGAGAACGCCGCCAGGGTCATCTCCCGCAACCCGATCGTCGGTGGCGACCGTCCCGAGCTCACCGAGGCGACCGTCGTCGTCGCCGGTGGTCGTGGCGTGGGTTCGGCGGAGAAGTTCGAAGAGGTCGTCGAGCCGTTGGCCGACTCGCTCAAGGGTGCGGTCGGTGCCTCGCGCGCCGCCGTCGACTCGGGGTACTACCCGGGTCAGTTCCAGGTGGGTCAGACCGGCAAGACCGTGTCGCCGCAGCTGTACATCGCCCTGGGGATCTCGGGCGCCATCCAGCACCGCGCCGGGATGCAGACGTCCAAGACGATCGTCGCCGTGAACAAGGACGAGGAGGCCCCGATCTTCGAGATCGCGGACTACGGCGTCGTCGGCGATCTGTTCAACGTCGCCCCGCAGCTCACCGAGGCCATCAACGCCCGTAAGTGAGTTCGGCGCGACAGCGCCCGGCAGTACCGACCGGACCCCGGCACCCCTGCGGTGCCGGGGTCCGGCGCGTTCGGGCGTATTCTTGCCGACGTCATGCTCACGATCCGCACCGCGCACTATCTCGACCACGCCGCGACCACCCCGATGCGCCCGTCGGCCCTGGCCGCCTACGCCGAGGCGGCCGCCACCGTCGGTAACGCCTCGTCCCTCCACGGAGCCGGCCGCCGCGCCCGTCGCCGGGTGGAGGAGGCCCGCGAGTCACTCGCCGCGCATCTCGGGTGCAGGCCCTCCGAGGTCGTGTTCACCTCGGGCGGGACCGAGTCCGACAACCTCGCGGTGCTGGGCCAGGCGGCCGCCTCGGGCGGTGACGTCGTGGCCGTGGGGGCGACCGAGCACCATTCGGTCCTCGACTCGGCGGCTCACCTGGCCACCGCGCGCGGGGGAGGCGCGGACGTCCGCGTCCTGCCCGTGGACCGGCGTGGGGCGGTCGCTCCCGACACGGTCCGGAGCCTGGCCGACGAGGCGGGGCCACGGTTGGCCCTCGTCGCCGCCATGTTGGGCAACAACGAGATCGGCACGCTGACCGATGTCGCCGGGGTGGCCGCTGCCGCCAGGAGCGTCGGTGCGGCGGTCCACACCGACGCCGTCCAGGCCGTCGGACACGTCCCGGTGGACTTCGGCGCGCTCGGGGTCACGTCGTTGAGCCTGTCCGCGCACAAGTTCGGCGGGCCGCTGGGCGTCGGCGCGTTGATCATCGACCGCGGCGCGGAGTGTCTCCCGGTCGGTTTCGGCGGTGGGCAGGAGCGCGATCTCAGGTCGGGTTCGGTCGACGTCCCCGGGGTCGTCGCGATGGCCGCGGCCCTCGACGAGGCGATCCGGGACATGGACGCCGAGGCGGTCCGCCTGGGACGCCTAAGGGACCGGTTGGTCGCGGGGGTCCTCGCCCGGGTTCCCGACGCCATCGCCAACGGCGGTGGCGAGCGGTTGCCGGGGATCGCCAACCTCACCTTCCCGGGGTGCTCCGGGGAGTCGCTCATCCTGCTGCTCGACGCCGCCGGCATCGAGTGCTCGACCGGGTCCGCGTGCACCGCGGGGGTGGCCGAGCCCAGCCACGTGCTGCTGGCACTGGGCGCCGGAGAGGCGGCTGCGAGGAGCAGTCTGAGACTGAGCCTGGGCCACACCACGACGGAGGACGACGTGGACGCCGCGATCGCCGCACTCGCCCCCGCCGCCGAGAGGGCCCGGGTCGCCGGCCTCGGGTTGATCGGGTCCGGGGTGACGGCGTCGTGAGGGTCCTCGCCGCGATGAGCGGGGGAGTCGACTCCGCGGTGGCCGCCGCTCGCGCCGTGGCCGCCGGGCACGAGGTGGTGGGGGTGCACCTGGCCCTCAGCGCGGACCCGGCGACCCTGCGGACGGGCTCCCGTGGCTGCTGTTCGCGCGAGGACGCCGGTGACGCCCGCCGGGTGGCCGATCTGTTGGGCATCCCGTTCTACGTCTGGGACTTCGCCGAACGGTTCAGGGCGGAGGTGATCGACGACTTCGTCGAGTCCTACTCCCGCGGTGAGACCCCCAATCCGTGTCTGCGCTGCAACGAGCGGATCAAGTTCGAGGCCCTCCTCGACCGGGGGATGGCACTCGGGTTCGACGCGGTGGCCACCGGTCACTACGCCCGGCTGTCCTTCGAGGAGACCGGCGCCGGGCACCGACGTCCAGTCCTCCGCCGGGCGGTCGATCCCGACAAGGACCAGTCCTATGTCCTCGGCGTGCTCACCCCGCAGCAGCTCGCGCACTCGATGTTCCCGCTGGGGGACTCCCACAAGTCCGAGGTCCGTGCCGAGGCCGAGGCGTCCGGCCTGCCCGTCGCGACCAAACCGGACAGCCACGACATCTGCTTCATCCCCTCCGGGGACACCCGTGCGTTCCTCGGCGCGCGGATCGGTCTGCGTCCCGGGGCGGTGGTCGACGCCGACACCGGTGACGAACTCGGTCGGCACGAGGGCGTGTACGGGTTCACGGTCGGCCAGCGCAAGGGACTGGGCCTGCCGGGTCCGGCGGCCGACGGTCGCCCCAGGTACGTCACGTCCATCGACGCCGGCACCGGCACCGTGACCGTCGGGGGATCGGATCACCTGCTGTCGCGGGGGATGACCGCGACCTCGCCCTACTGGCTGGTGGACGACGCCCTCCGCGAGACCGAGTGTCTGGTGCAGATCCGCGCCCACGGTGAGGCGACACCAGGGCACGTGAGACGGGTGGGGGACGGGCCGGACGCCCGGTTGGAGATCTCCCTCGACGAGCCCGTGCGCGGCGTCGCACCCGGCCAGGCGGCCGTGCTCTACCGGCCCGAGCCCGGAGGCGACCGCGTCCTGGGAAGTGGCACGATCACCGCGTCCGTCCCGGTCGCGGGCACCCCGTGACCGCCGTCGAACCGGGTCACACCGGCCCCGGACCGATGCGGGGTGTCGACCCTCGGGAGGCCGCGCGGATCGTGCTGGGTGAATGCCACGGGATGCCGTTCCTGCCCGAACTGTCGGACCGGGGCCTCGGAGCGGATCAGGTGGGCAGGACCCTCGCCATGCTCGCGGACCTCCCGGTCGACGTCTCCACCCGGGGCTGGCGTCTCGCGGGCTCGCCGGGCCGCCACGCCCGTACTGCCGCCGACCTCCTCGACCGTGATCTCGATGCCCTGGAGGAGGCGGACGAGTCGGTCCGGGATCCCGAGGTCGACCGGGCCGCGACGGACCGGCGTCTCGTGGTGCGGGCTCTGGGCCCCTGGTCACTCGCCGCGCAGCTCGAGTTGCCCGCCGGGTTGCCGGTCCTGACCGATCGCGGGGCCCGCAGGGATGTCGCGGAGGCTCTGGCCGAGGGCGTGGCCGCCCGCGTCACCCGGCTGGCGGGACGACTGGGCGTCGGTGCGAGGGTCCTTCTCGACGAGCCGATGCTCTGGCACGTCGCGGCCGGCACGGTGGCCGGACCCAGCCGTTTCGACCCGATCGCGGCAGTGCCGGAGGACCGGCTGTCGCTGTCACTGTGCCGTTTCGCCGACGTCCTGCGCCGCAACGGGGTGGCCGAGGTGGTGGTCCGCGTCCCCGCCGGCACCGGACCCGAGGCGCCCGCGAGGTGGTCCGCGGTCGCGGAGACCCCGGACGGTGAGGCGCCCCTCGACGGGCTCTGCGTTCCGGCGGAACTTCTCCACTCGGGTACCTCCCATCCCGCGCTTGACGCCGCCGGCACGGTCCTCGGCGGAGGGCGGATCCTCCAGCTGGAGGGACTGCCGGGGTCGCCGCGCCCGCCCCGCTCCGGCCCGGAGGTGGAACGCGATGTGTCCGCGATCCTCGCGTTGCTCGAGCGCCTCAGCGCGCCCCGATACGCCGGGTTGGGGCGGCTGGTCCTCACCCCGACCGTGGACGACATGACCTCGGGCCGCCTCACCCCGGTGGAGGCACTGGCGTCGGTACGTCGGGTGGCCGAGGCCGCCCCGCGGCTGGCCGAGTGACCGATCCGATCTAGGTGTCGGCGATCGGCCACTGTGTGTTGACGTCCGAGGCGTCCTTGCCCGACTGCTCGAGATAGGCCGCGAAATCGCGTTGCCGCGTCTCGTGCCACTGCGCCTGCTGCGCGTTGACCGCGCGCCAGTCCGCTCCGGCCAGTTCGGGGATCGAGCCGAGTAGCTTCCACGCCAGGCGGGCCGCCGCGAGCGCATCGGCCGCGGCCTCGTGGGCGCCGTCCAACCGCACGCCGTGGTGGGCGCACAGGGCCTCGAGGGTGCGCTTGCCCTTGCGGTACGGGTCGGTCGCCCGGTCGACGACGTAGGGGTCGATGACCGGGCCGAGCACCTCGAACGAGGGGTCCCATCTCCTGAGGATGGTGAGGTCGTACGCGGCGTTGAACACCACCAGGGTCCGCCCCTCCCGCCACCCCGTCCGGACCCCGGCGATGGTCTCGGCCACCACCTCCGCATGCGGCCTTCCGTGCTGCCTGGCCTGGGCGGTGGTGATGCCGTGCACAGCCGTGGCGCCCTCCGGAATGTCTATACCCGGATCGGCCATCCAGTTGAGTTCCACCTTTCGGGGCCCGTCGATCGCGACGAGGGCCGAGGTGACGACATGCGCGGTCCGGGGATCGGGTCCGGTGGTCTCGAGGTCGAATGCCAGCAGCCGGTTCCGGTCGAGGGAGACAGGGGTGATGTTCTCTGGGTTCATGCGGTCACCGTAGGCCAGCGCCCCGACACGCCGGGCATGTGTCGCATTACCCTGTCCTCGTGAGCCAAGCGAGTCGAAGCAACGAGCCCGTCGGCACCGGGGACATCCCCCCGGAGGTACGGCAGGCGTGGACCGACCTCGCGGAGACGGTGCGGGATCACCAGTTCCGCTATTACGTCAAGGACGCCCCCATCGTCTCCGACGCCGAGTTCGACAGGCTGTTCCACGACCTGGAGGCGCTGGAGGAACTCCACCCCGAGCTGCGTACGGCGGACTCCCCGACACAGCTCGTCGGGGGTGGCTTCTCCACCGATTTCGCGCCGGTCGAACACCTTCAGCGGATGACGAGCCTGGATAACGTGTTCTCCGAGGAGGAGCTGCGCGCGTGGGTGGCCTCGGCGGTCGAACAGGCTCACATCCCCGCGGAGGACCTTCGGTTCCTGTGCGAGGTCAAGATCGACGGGGTGGCGCTCGACCTGGTCTACCGCGAGGGGAGGTTGGTCAGCGCGGCCACCCGCGGGGACGGTCGAACGGGCGAGGACGTCACGCTCAACGCCCGGACGATCGACGACATCCCGGTCACGCTCACCCCGACGAAGGACCGCCCCGTTCCCGCGTTGCTCGAGGTCAGGGGGGAGGTGTTCTTCCGGCTCGAGGACTTCGCCGACCTCAACGCGCGGCTCGTCGCCGACGGCAAGCCACCGTTCGCCAATCCCCGCAACAGCGCGGCCGGGTCACTGCGGCAGAAGAACCCGGCGATCACCGCCCAGCGCCGCCTCGGGATGTACTGTCACGGCCTCGGCGTGGTCGAGGGAGCGACCTTCGACAGCCTCCACGACGTCTATCTCGCGCTTGCGGACTGGGGCCTGCCCGTCTCTCCCCACACCGCCCCGGCGACCGGGGTCGACGAGGTACTCGAGCGGATGCGGTACTGGGGCGAACACCGGGACGACCCCGAGCACGAGATCGACGGCCTCGTGGTGAAGATCGACGACCGGGCCGTCCAGCGTCGACTCGGTCAGACGTCGCGGGCACCGCGGTGGGCGATCGCCTACAAGTACCCGCCCGAGGAGGTCATGACCGAGTTGCTCGACATCCGTGTCTCCGTGGGTCGTACCGGGCGGGTCACACCGTTCGCCCACATGGAGCCGGTGCTCGTCGCCGGCTCCACGGTCTCGCTCGCGACCCTGCACAACCAGACCGAGGTCAAGCGCAAGGGTGTTCTGATCGGTGACACCGTGGTGATCCGCAAGGCCGGGGACGTCATCCCGGAGGTCCTCGGCCCGGTGGTGGAGCGCCGGGACGGGACCGAGCGCGAGTTCGTCTTCCCCGAGCGCTGCCCCGAGTGTGAGACCGTCCTGGCGCCGGCGAAGGAGGGGGACGCGGACTGGCGTTGTCCGAACCAGCGGTCCTGTCCCGCACAGCTCCGAGAGCGACTGTTCTACCTGTCCTCGCGGAACGCACTCGACATCGAGGCGCTCGGCTACGAGGGAGCCTCCGATCTCCTCGCCAGCGGGGTGCTGGACAACGAGGCCGGTCTGTTCGACCTCACCGAGGCGGACCTCCTCCGCACCTCCCTCTACACCCGACTGGACAAGGCGACACGCAAGCAGGTCGAGGAGGGCGCCGAGCCGGAGCGAACCGTGCTCACCGAGAACGGCCGCAAGCTGCTGGCGAATCTCGAGACGGCGAGGGACCGGCCACTGTGGCGGGTGCTCGTCGCGTTGTCGATCCGCCACGTCGGGCCGACCGCCGCACGCGCGTTGGCCACCCGGTTCGGCACCATGGAGGACATCCGCGCCGCCTCGGAGGTGGAGCTGGCGGAGACGGACGGCGTCGGCGCGACCATCGCGGCCTCGGTGGTGGAGTGGTTCGATGTGGACTGGCATCGCGAGATCGTCGACCGGTGGGCGGCCTCGGGCGTCTCGATGGCCGATGAACGGGACGCGTCGATCCCGCGCACCCTCGAGGGCCTGACCATCGTGGCGACCGGATCCCTGGAGGGGTTCACCCGCGACGGGATCAAGGAGGCGATCATCGCTCGCGGTGGCAAGGCCTCGGGATCGGTGTCCAAGAAGACCGACTACGTGGTTGTGGGGGACAACCCGGGGTCGAAGGCGGCCAAGGCTGAGGAGCTGGGGCTGACCATCCTCGACGAGGCCGGCTTCGTGGAGCTGTTGGAGAACGGCCCGGCGCGGGAGGACGAAGACGGGGCCGACCCCGAGCCCGCCGATCCCGGGGGCGCCGCCGACTGATCGCCTGCCCGGGTGCGCTGCGTGTCGGGACCCAACCGTCCGCGCAACCCTTCGGGACGCGGGCACAGGGGCCGCGTATGTCGGAGGACCGACGTGAGCCGGGTCAGCCGGGGCGCGTCGGGTCAGCCGGGGTTGAGAGACCGCAGGATCCCGGTGAGATACCCCAGCCGGGCGATCTCGGACGGCCGGAACGACGGCCCGCCCGGCCGGCCGACCACGAGGACGTGCCCGGAGGAGAGCGGTGCCGCGGCGACCGCGGTGTCCATCGACGTCCACTCGGCCGGCAGATCGCCCTCGAGTGCGGACGCCCGCTCGAGGTGGCGTACCGCCTCGACGCGGCCCCCGTCCCACAACGGTGCGGCGGCGCCGCGTGCGATCAGTCGGCAGTCGTCGGAGGCCTCCTCCACGACGAGCGCCCAGCCGAGGCGCAGCGCCGCGGGCAACTCGTCGGCGAGCATCTGGTCCGCACCCGCACCCGCGCCCGCCACCGCGTCGATGAGCTCGAGTTCGCGGTGCGCGTCGAGGATCCCGCCGAACGGCCGCAGTGAATCCACCATGACCCCGTCGAGTTGCTCGGCGGCGGTGATCAGCGTGTCGGGGAAGGTCCCGTTGGGGACGTTCACCACGATGTCGTCCACGGCCACCCCGTCGAACCGGTCCACCACGTCGAGGCTGATGATGTCCGCGCCGGCGGTTCCCAGGGCGACCGCGAGGGAGCCGAGGCTGCCCGGTCTATCGGGGAGCAGGACGCGGAGCAGATATGACATGGCGCCCATTGTGCCGCACTCCGATGGCCTGACTAGGCTGGGCCGGTACCGACACGCCACGCCGAAGGGACTACACACGTGACCTCGATCTCACGCGGGGACGTCGCGCATCTGGCCAGGCTCTCCCGCCTGGAACTGAGCGACTCCGAGCTGGATTCGTTCGCGAGACAGCTCACCGACATCCTCGACCACGTGCAGGCCGTGTCCGAGGTCGCAGCGGACGACGTCCCGGCGATGAGCCATCCCACCGCGATCTCCAACGTGTACCGCGACGACGTGGTCACCCCGGGTCTGACGCCGGAGCAGGCGCTCGACCAGGCGCCGGCCGCGGACCAGCAGCGCTTCGAGGTCCCGCAGATCCTGGGGGAGGAGGCATGAGTTCGCTCACCACCGCCACCGCCGCGGAACTGGCCGGACGGATCGCCGCACGGGAGGTGTCCTCTGAGGAGGTCACCCGGGCACACCTCGACCGGATCTCGGAGGTCGACGGGGAGATCAACGCCTTCCTGCACGTGGGAGCCGACGAGGCGCTCGAGGCCGCGCGCACCGTAGACGCCCGTCTGTCCGCCGGCGAGGAACTCGGCCCGCTGGCAGGGGTTCCGATCGCCCTCAAGGACGTGTTCACCACCATCGACGCACCCACCACGTGCGGGTCGAGGATGCTCGAGGGCTATCGCTCCCCGTACGACGCCACGGTGACCGCGAGGCTGCGGGAGGCGGGCATCCCGATCCTGGGCAAGACGAACATGGACGAGTTCGCCATGGGGTCCTCGACCGAGAACTCGGCGTACGGCCCGACCCGCAACCCGTGGGATCCCAGCCGCACCCCGGGCGGGTCCGGGGGTGGCTCCGCTGCTGCCCTGGCGTCCCACCAGGCCCCGATCGCCATCGGCACCGACACCGGCGGGTCCATCCGCCAGCCGGCCGCCCTCACCGCCACGGTGGGCGTCAAGCCGACCTACGGCACCGTGTCCCGGTACGGCCTCGTGGCCTGTGCCTCGTCGCTCGACCAGGGCGGACCGTGTGGTCGCACGGTCGAGGACACCGCGCTTTTGCACCAGGTGATCGCCGGGCACGACCCGCGCGATTCCACCAGCCTCGACGTGGCGATCCCGGACGTGGTCCGAGCGGCGCGCGAGGGCGCGAGGGGAGATCTGTCCGGTGTGCGCGTGGGCGTCGTCACCGAATTCGCCGGTGAGGGGTACCAGTCGGGGGTCGAGGCGTCGTTCCGCGCCTCGGTGGACACCCTGCGGGAGCTGGGTGCGGAGGTGGTCGAGGTCTCGTGCCCGAACTTCCGTTATGCACTGCCCGCCTACTACCTGATCCTCCCGTCCGAGGTGTCCAGCAACCTGGCCCGGTTCGACGCCATGCGGTACGGCCTGCGGGTCGGCGACGGGTCCGCAGATCAGGTCATGGCGGCGAGCCGCGACGCCGGGTTCGGTCCCGAGGTCAAGCGACGCATCATGCTCGGCACGTACGCCCTCTCGGCCGGCTACTACGACGCGTTCTACGGTCAGGCACAGAAGGTGCGCACGCTCATCGCGCGCGACTTCGACGCCGCGTACGAGAAGGTGGACGTCCTGGTGTCGCCCACCACCCCGACGACCGCGTTCCCGCTGGGCGCCAAGGTCGAGGACCCGGTGGCCATGTACCAGTTCGACCTCTGCACTCTCCCGCTCAACCTCGCCGGGCACTGCGGCATGTCCGTGCCGTCCGGTCTCGTCGACGGGCTCCCGGCGGGCCTGCAGATCATGGCCCCGGCACTGGCCGACGACCGCCTGTACCGGGTGGGTGCCGCCTTCGAGGCGGCGAGAGGCCCGATCGCGTGACCACGGTCCCCGAGAGGGACGCATGGAAGGCCCTGGCGGCGCTCGTCATCGGGTTCTTCATGATCCTGGTGGATCAGACGATCGTCGCGGTCGCCACCGACGCCTTCGTCACGCAACTCGGCGCGTCGACCAACCAGGTGATCTGGGTGACCAGCGCCTACCTGCTGGCCTACGTCGTACCGCTGCTGTTCACCGGCCGTCTGGGCGACCAGATCGGACCCCGCGCGGTCTCGATCGCGGGACTGGTCCTGTTCACGGGTGCCTCGCTGTGGTGTGGACTCGCGGGCAGTATCGAGACGCTCATCGTCGCGCGGGTGTTCCAGGGACTCGGTGCCGCGCTGCTCACCCCTCAGTCGCTCAGCGTGATCACCAGGGTCTTCGCCCCTCAGCGTCGCGGCGCGGCCATGGGGGCGTGGGGGGCGGTCGCGGGGATCGCCTCGGTCGTCGGACCCGTGTTGGGTGGGGTTCTCATCGACGCGTTCGACTGGCGCGCGATCTTCTTCGTCAACATCCCCTTCGGCGTCCTGGCCGTGGTCCTGGTGTGGCGGTGGGTCCCGAGGCTCGAGACCCGCTCGCACTCCTACGACATCCCGGGCATCGTGTTGTCGGCCCTGGGCATGTTCCTCCTGGTGTTCGGAATCCAGCAGGGCGAGTCCCACGGCTGGGGAGGGACCACTCTCGCGCTCATCGTCGCGGGAACGGCGGGCCTGGCGGCATTCGTGTGGTGGCAGTCGCGCGTGCGCACGGAGCCGTTGGTACCTCTACGCCTGTTCCGGGACCGCAACTTCTCGATCGGCACCTTCGGTGTCTCCACCATCGGCTTCGTCACCGCCGGCACCATGGTCCCGCTGATGTTCTACCTGCAGGGCGTCAAGGACCTCAGTCCCACGCGCGCCGGTCTGATGCTGTTGCCGATGGCGCTGATCGCGGGCGTCCTCGCACCGGTCGTCGGGCGGTGGGCGGACAGGATCGACCCGCGGTTGTTCACGGGGATCGGGTACTTCTCCTACGCGATCTCCCTGTTCTGGCTGGCTCTGGTCATGGACTCGCAGACCTCGATCCCCGTGCTGCTCGGGCCCATCGCGCTGATGGGGGTGGCCAACGGGTGTGTCTGGGCGCCCACGTCGTCGACCGCGATGCGGCGACTCGAGCTCGCCTCGGCGGGAGCAGGCTCGGGGGTCTACAACACCACCCGCCAGGTGGGCGCCGTCCTGGGTTCCGCGGCGATTGGTGCGTTGATGCAAGCACGGCTGGTCGTCCACGGCGACGTGGGGCAGGCGGTGGCGGACGCCATGTACCTTCCCGCCGTGGTGGTCCTGCTCGGGGGTCTGGCCACGATGGCGTTTCGTACCGGTGAACAGTCACTGGAGCCCGGCGCGGTGACCAGGCCCCGGCCCTAGACTGCGGGAGAAACGAGAGGAGTCCGACGTGCGTATAGGCGTGCTGACCGCAGGCGGAGACTGCCCCGGACTCAACGCGGTCATCCGCGCGTTGGTGCGGACCGCCCATTCCGAGTACGACTCACCGGTCCTGGGCTTCCAGGACGGGTGGTCCGGGTTGGTCCACGACCGTGCGGTCCCGTTGTTCGACGACGAGGGGATCGACCGCATCCTGCTGCGCGGTGGCACGATCCTCGGAACGGGCCGACTCAACCCGGACATCCTCACCGGCAGCCTGCCGGAGATCCGGCGGACCCTGCAGCGTCATTCCCTCGACGCGCTGGTGGCGATCGGTGGCGACGGGACGCTAAAGGCGGCCCGGTGGCTCACGGAGAACGGCGTGCCGGTGGTGGGCGTCCCCAAGACCATCGACAACGACGTGGCGGGAACCGACTACACCTTCGGCTTCGACACCGCGGTCTCGATCGCCTCCGACGCGATCGACCGCCTGCACACCACGGCGGAGTCCCACGAGCGGGTCATGCTCGTGGAGGTGATGGGTCGGCACGCCGGGTGGATCGCCCTCCACGCCGGGCTCGCGTCCGGGGCGCACATGATCGTCATCCCCGAGGTGCCGTTCGACATCGACTACGTGTGCAAGGTGATGAAGCGCCGCTTCCAGATGGGAGAGGCGTACGGCATCTGCGTGGTGGCAGAGGGCGCCACACCTGTCGAGGGCTCGGGGATGACGTTGCGGCAGGGCGGGACCGACCAGTTCGGTCACGAGGTGTTCACCGGTGTCGCGGACCAGATGGCGTCGGCGATCGCCTCACGGATGAACCGCGACGTCCGCACCACGGTGCTGGGGCACATCCAGCGCGGGGGAACCCCCACGGCATACGACCGTGTCCTGGCCACCCGTTTCGGAGTCCACGCCGCGCATGCGGTGCACCGCGGGGACTTCGGTCAGGTGGTGGCCCTGCGCGGGGAGTGCATCGAGATGGTGCCGGTCACCGAGGCCGTCGCCGTGCTCAAGACCGTTCCGGAGGACCGCTACCGCGAGGCCGCCTGCCTCTTCGGCTAGATTGTTCCGCATGGAGTTCACCGAGGTCGTGTCACGTTTCGATCCCGTCATGGGCATGGAGGTGCACGTCGAGCTGCACACCGCCACCAAGATGTTCTGCGGGTGCCCGACCGCGTTCGGGGCGGACCCCAACACCCAGGTGTGTCCGGTGTGCATCGGTCTACCGGGGGCGTTGCCCGTGGTCAACGGGCAGGCCGTCGAATGGGCGATCAAGATCGGGCTGGCCCTCGGGTGTTCGATCGCGCCGTACAGCCGGTTCGCGCGGAAGAACTACTTCTACCCGGACCAGCCGAAGAATTATCAGATCTCGCAGTACGACGAGCCGATCGCCCATGACGGTTTCCTCGACGTCCAGCTCGAGGACGGCACCACCTGGCGCGTGGAGGTCGAGCGCGCGCACATGGAGGAGGACACCGGCAAGTCCACCCACGTCGGCTCGGCCACCGGCCGGATCCACGGGGCCACGCATTCTCTGCTCGACTTCAACCGCGCCGGCGTTCCGCTGATCGAGATCGTCTCCAAGCCGATCGTCGGAGCGGGGGAGCGCGCCCCCGAGATCGCCCGCGCGTACGTCTCCGCCCTGCGCGACCTGCTCCGGAGCCTCGACGTCTCCGACGTCCGCATGGACCAGGGGTCGATGCGGTGCGACGCCAACGTCTCGCTGATGCCCAAGGGCGCCACCGAGTTCGGCACCCGGACGGAGACCAAGAACGTCAACTCCCTGCGCAGCGTCGAGATCGCCGTACGTCACGAGATGTGCCGCCAGGCGGACGTCCTGACCTCCGGTGGGGAGGTCGTGTTGGAGACTCGGCACTTCCACGAGTCCGACGGGACCACCACGGCGGGCAGGCCCAAGGAGTCTGCCGAGGACTACCGATACTTCCCCGAGCCCGACCTCGCACCGGTCGAGCCGCTGGACGAGCTCATCGAGAAGATCCGCGCCGAGTTGCCCGAGCTGCCGTGGTTGCGCCGCGATCGGGTGCAGGCCGACTGGGGTGTCTCGGACGAGGAGATGCGCGACCTGGTCAATGCGGGAGCCCTGGACCTGATCCTCGCCACCGTCGACGCCGGCGCGCCCCCCACCGAGGCCCGCTCGTGGTGGGTGGCCTATCTGTCGCAGCAGGCCAACAAGCGCGGCGTGGGCCTGCCGGAGCTGGAGATCACCCCCGCCCAGGTGGCGCGGGTCATCGAACTGGTGACGGAGGGCACGCTCACCAACAAGCTCGCCCGTCAGGTCGTGGACGCGGTCCTCGACGGCGAGGGTGAGCCGGACCGGATCGTGGCCGAGAAGGGCCTCGAGGTGGTCCGTGACGACTCGGCCCTGCAGAAGGCGGTCGACGACGCCCTCGCGGCCCAGCCCGACATCGCCGAGAAGATCCGCTCCGGAAAGGTCCAGGCCGCCGGGGCGATCGTGGGCGCGGTGATGAAGGCCACGCGTGGCCAGGCGGACCCGGCGAGGGTCAAGGAGCTGGTGATCGCCGCCTGCGGCTAGGCGTCATCACCGCCGCCGAGCCACCTGCGGGCCCCGGTGCCTCGGATCTCGGATCTCCGGTCTCGGCCCAGGCTCAGGTCCGGGCGTCCCCGCCGCCACCACCGGTCTGGGGCAGGATGACGGCGCGGTCGTCGGTGGGGACCGGAGAGCCGCCTCGCTTGTTGGTGGTCCCTCCGAGCAGGACCCCCTCACCGACCGCCGCCAGACCGGTGATGCGTCCGTAGCGTCCCTCGGCCAGTGCCTCGGGCTGGCCACGCGCCGCCCCACCCGCGAGGGGGAGGGTGTCGGCGCGTTCGCCGTCCGGCAGCGCGAGTGCGAGTGAGTCCTCGGCCGCGGCGCATCCTCCCGCCGAACGCTGGTCGGGCCAGGTCCAGATGATGCGATCGGCGCTCCGGATCACCGCGCCGCGGTCGGTGACGCTAGAGAGGTAGAGGTCGGTTCCGTGAGTGCACAACCCGCTGATCCGGCCTAGGTCGCGGGCGACGACTACCGGGTCGTCCGCCGTGCCGATCCCCCTGAACCCGGGGAATCTCACCAGCTCCGCGCCCACGCCCACCGTCAGGACGCCGTCGACGAACGCGAGCCCCCCGCTCTCCGCGGGGGCGAGCTCGGCGACCGTTCTAGGTGCGTCCCCGCGGGCGAGTCGTTCGACTCTCGAGGGGCCGTCGCCGACGACGAGGAGGTAGACCAGCCGGTCCTGGGCGAAGTCGGGGGAGGGCGCTATCGCCGCCACCCGCCCTGCGCGCGGGTCGACCCGACCGAAGTCCTCGGGTGGACCGTCCACCGAGACGATCTTGACGCCTCCCGTCGACTCGGCGACCAGCGCTCGTTCTCCGAGACCGGCCACAGCGACGGCCGGATCGAGGCACGTCGCGATGACGGCGGGGTCCGGGTCCACGCACGGGCCTGTCTCCGGGGGCGCGTCCTGCTCGCCCGATCGTGGAGACGAGGTGGGCGGGGGTGGGCCGGGCGGGCTGGACGGCGGGGCTGCGCCCATCCCCGGACCGGGGGCAGGGGTGAAGGGTGCCTCGAGACGATCGTCGAACCTCGCGCACCCGGCCATCGCGACGGCCACGACCACCAGCAGCGAGAGCGATCTCATGACGACAAGACTACGGTGCGCCGTGTCCTGGGTGCGGGTGCCGGGGAAGCGGCCTATGGTCGCATGGTGACTTCCTCAAAGCCCGGAGACGACGCCCGAACCGAGATCATCCACGATGTCGACTACCCGCTCGACGTCCCCAACTCGACGGGGACCGGTTCCGGCACGGGGACCACGGACTCGGCGACCACGGCATTTCCCGCGGCGGGCCGGACGGACTACTCGCAGTTCTCGGAGTCCGGGGGATACGACACGTCGACGCCGTTGCCGTTCGGCGACCAGCCCACGACGATCGACCCCGCCCCCCGGGACGAGATCTCTCGGCGTGGCACCACCGACTTCGGATTGTTCCTCCTCCGTCTCGCCGTGGGCGTCCTCCTGGCGATGCGTGGTCTGCAGAAGCTGTTCGGTCTGTTCGGAGGCCCGGGACTGGACGGATTCACGCAGACTCTCACCGAGTCGGGCTTCGAGCAGGCGCGGCTCCTCGCGATCGCCGGCGGCGCCGTCGAGCTGGTGGCGGGGATCCTGCTCGTCGTGGGCCTGGCGACGCCGGTCGCGGCGGCCGGGTTGCTCGGACTGGTCGGGTTGGGACTCGCGGTCCGGCTGACCGGCGACGACCCCATGCCGCTCCTCGGCGAGACGACCCGTGGTCTGGAGACGTCGGTCCTGTACGTCGCCGCCCTGCTCGCGCTTCTCTTCGCGGGAGCCGGGCGCTGGTCTGTCGACCGCAAGTGGCGGTGGTCGCACCGCCCCCGGTTCAGCGGAGTGATCTGGCTGCTGCTGGCCGTCATCGCGGCAGGAGTGATCTGGTACCTGCTCAACGGCACCAATCCGTTGATGTCCACCACCGACAGCCCCGCGGTCACCGCGGGCTGATCGCCCGGGTGGCGGGCCGTCGAGGTCAGTCGGGCAGGATTCGCACGGCACCCTTGTCCGCGGACGACGCCATGGAGGCGTACGCCCGCAGCGCGGCGGAGACCTTCCGGTCGCGGTTGCCCGGACGCCACGGCGCAGGTCCCTTGGCCGCCCGGCGACGGTCCAGCTCGTCGTCGTCGACTTCCACAGAGATGGACCGTGTGGCCACATCGATCGTCACCACGTCACCGTCCTGTATCAGTCCGATCGGGCCGCCGGCGGCGGCCTCAGGGGCGATGTGCCCGATGGACAGACCCGACGAGCCACCGGAGAAGCGACCGTCCGTGATCAGGGCGCACCTGGCGCCCAGGCCGGCACCCTTGATGAACGCGGTGGGGTGGAGCATCTCCTGCATGCCGGGACCGCCGGCCGGGCCCTCGTAGAGCACCACCAGCACCTCGCCGGGCTGCAGTGTCTTGTTCAGGATCACCGACACCGCCTGCTCCTGCGACTCCACGACCCGCGCGGGACCGGTGAAGTGAAAGTTTTCCTCGGACACGCCGGCGGTCTTGAAGACAGACCCGTCCGGCGCGATGTTGCCGCGGAGCACGGCCAGCCCACCCTCGGCCGTGGCCGGGTGCTCGACGGAGTGGATGCACCCCTCCACGGCGTCCGTGTCGAGTGATTCCCAGCGGTTGTCCGTGGAGAACGGCTCGATGGTGCGGACCCCGCCCGGGGCGGCGTGGAACAGGTCGATCGCCTGCTCGGTGGCGGTGCCGCTGCGGATGTCCCAGTCCGCGATGTACTGCTCGAGCGAGGGGGAGTGCACCGAGTGGACGTCCGTCTCCAGCAGGCCGCCGCGGAACAGTTCGCCGAGGATCGCCGGGATGCCACCGGCCCGGTGGACGTGCTCCATGTAGTAGTCCGAGTTAGGTGCGACCTTAGCCAGGCACGGCACCCGACGGGAGATCTGCTCGATGTCGTGCAGATCGAAGTCGACCTCACCCTCCTGCGCGGCGGCGAGGATGTGCAGCACGGTGTTGGTGGAACCACCCATGGCCACATCGAGTGTCATGGCGTTGGCAAAGGCCTCCTTGCTGGCGACCGATCGCGGCAAGACCGACTCGTCGTCGTCCCGGTAGTAGCGGTGACAGAGGTCCACGATGACCCGGCCGGCCTCGGCGAAGAGTTCGCGTCGCGCGCTGTGGGTGGCCAGGGTGGAGCCATTGCCCGGGAGGGACAAACCCAGGGCCTCGGTGAGGCAGTTCATGGAGTTGGCGGTGAACATGCCCGAGCAGGATCCACAGGTGGGGCAGGCTGAGCGTTCGATGGCGTCGAGGTCCTCCTGGTCGATCGCCGAGTTGGCCGAGGCGGAGATCGCGGTGACGAGGTCGGAGCCGGCCTTGACCACACCGTCGACGACCACCGAGAAGCCGGACTCCATGGGGCCGCCGGAGACGAACACGGTCGGGATGTCGAGCCGCATCGCCGCGTTGAGCATGCCCGGCGTGATCTTGTCGCAGTTGGAGATGCACACCAGTGCGTCGGCCGTGTGTGCGTTGACCATGTACTCGACGGAGTCGGCGATGATCTCGCGGCTGGGCAGTGAGTACAGCATCCCCGCGTGACCCATGGCGATGCCGTCGTCCACAGCGATGGTGTGGAACTCGCGCGCGACGCCGCCCGCCGCGGTGATCTGCTCGGCGACGATCTCCCCGACGTTCTTCAGGTGGACGTGCCCCGGGACGAACTGCGTGTACGAGTTGGCGACCGCGATGATCGGTTTGCCGAAGTCGGCGTCCGTCATGCCGGTGGCGCGCCAGAGGGCGCGAGCCCCCGCCGCGTTGCGTCCGGCGGTGCTGGTACGGGACCTCAGGGCGGGCATGGGACCTCGATCCGGTTCGGGGGACGAGTACACGATACCCGCGCTGGCAGGAGTAACTTCGTCCCGGTCGGCCGTATGGTCGACCGGCGTTCCACACGAATGAGGATCACCATGACCGACTCCGGCCACACCGGCGGCTTCCGCGAATTCGTCTCACACTCGGCAGGCGCGGTGGTTCTGGTCTGCGGGCTGTTCTTCCTGCTGTCCTTCATGTATCTGGGAGGCACCGCGGACCCCCAGGCCCACGCCAGACACATCCCCGTGGCGGTGGTGGACTCCGACCGCGGCGCGTCGTTGGACACACCGATCGGCGTGCGGGACCTCGACGTGGGATCGCAGATCACCGCCGGTCTACTCCAGAACAACGACTGGGAGAAGATCCGTCTGCACGTGGTGGACCCCGAGACGGCGGAGGAGGGGCTGCGTGACGGATCGTATTTCGGGGCGATCCGGATCCCCGCCGACCTGAGCGAGCGGGTGGTCGGCCTGGTCGAGGCGGCGGCCACCGAAGCGGGGGACGCCGCGGAGCCTCCCGCGCCCGCCCGGATCACCGTCGAGTACTCGCCGCGCGTGTCCATCGTGTCGAGCCAGGTTATGAACACCATGGCGGGGGCAATGCAGGAGTCGTTCCGCGACCGGATGGGCCCCAGGCTGCTCTCCGACTCACAGCTGCTCGCCGAGGCGGAGGGCAGGACGATCGGCGCCGCCGCGAACCTCGCGCTCGAGGACCCGGTCGGGATCGACGTGACCGCGTGGAACCCGCTGCCGGAGGGGGTGTCGAATGCCTCGCTGCCGATGTTCTACGCGTTGATCGTGGTCCTCGCGGGCTTCACCGGGGCGATGATCATCTCCGCCCTGCTCGACGCCCGGCTCGGGTTCATCCCCCTGGAGATAGGCCCGCTGGCACTGCACGTCCACGTGGCCCCGTTCGGCCGGCTCCAGACGCTGGCCCGCAAGTGGGTGGTGACGCTGGTGACGGCCCCGCTCGTGTCCGGGCTGTGCCTTCTCGTCGCGCACATCATCGGGGTCACCGGGTACGACCCGTGGCACATGTTCTGGTTCTCGAACCTCGTGATCGTGGCGGTGGGGGTGTGTGCACACACGATCATCGCGGCGATCGGGAACGCCGGACTGTTGGTCAACCTGGTCGTGTTCGTGGTGCTGGGGATACCGACGTCGGGCGGAGCCACCCCGACGCAGATGCTGCCGCAGGTGTTCGTCGCGATCGGCAACCTCCAGCCGATGCACCAGGCCTACCTCGGACTGCGGTCGATCATGTTCTTCGACTCGAGCTGGGACGCGGGCCTGGGGCACGCGGTGTGGGTCCTCGGCGGCTGGGCGGTGGCCGGACTGCTCGCGGGGGTGGCGGTCACCCTCGCCTACGAGCGCATGGGGCTGCGCCGCCAGGCCGTCGCCGACCGTGTTCCGGCGGGCGGTCGCTCTCTCGACCGGCGCTCAGGAGGTGCTGTCGGTTCGCGGGGCGCCGTCCGTCCGGGAGGCGCCGTCCGTCGGGGCGGCGCCGTAGGGGTCGCGGATGCGCCCCCGGCTGGCGACGGAGAGCCGGGGGAGATCGTGGAACGAGACCCCGCCCATCGGGAGTGAGTCATCGGTGGTGGTGACGAGGCGGGCGAAGCCGCTCTTGGGGAACAGCACCCCCTTGACCTCCTCCCAGGGAACGGACCTGCTCGCCCGCCACGTCGACAGGTGGACCCCGTCCTCGTCGATCCTGGTGTGGGTCCGTGCGACCCACCAGCCGAATCCGATCGGGAGCAGCACGAGCCATCCCAGAGCAACGGGATAGGCGGTGACGGGCCAGAGGATCGCCAGGACGACGATGGCGATGACGGCGTAGGACATGGGGTTGACCCGGAAGAGTGCGCGGTCGGTGGGCGTGGACTCCGGGTGGGGTGCTCTGAATGCGGCGCTCATGGTGCCCTCCACTGTCTCACGGTCCACTATGTGGGATCCAGTTTCCACGAGTTGACGACCGTGACGGACGGGGCCTAACCTGAGCGCGTGAACACCTGGAACGGTCTAGTACTCGGCCGGCGCGTCGGCGCCTGAGCCGCTACCTGGCTTTCCGTCGACGCGCACCCTCGCCGGCCCCCGTGGCCGTCGGGGGTTTTTTGTTGCCGGGTTCCCCTGGTCCCACCGGACCGGGTGCGGCGACGAACGTCAGCTCCACGACCACCATGAAGGACAGTTGAAGTGAGCGCACCAACGGCACAGCCCGGACCCCGTCCGGGTGCAGAGCACAGGGCCCGGTCCGCGGCCCCCGAGCGGATGACGGGCGCCCAGGCGGTGGTCCGGTCCCTCGAGGAGATCGGCACCGAGGTCGTCTTCGGCATCCCCGGCGGCGCGATCCTGCCCGTCTACGATCCCCTCTACGACTCGGTCAAGGTCCGACACGTGCTGGTCCGGCACGAGCAGGGCGCAGGGCATGCGGCCACCGGGTACGCGCAGGCCACCGGCCGGGTCGGCGTCTGCATGGCCACCTCGGGCCCCGGGGCCACCAACCTCGTGACGCCGCTCGCGGACGCGCAGATGGACTCGGTTCCGATCGTCGCCATCACCGGGCAGGTGGGCACCGCGCTCATCGGCACCGACGGCTTCCAGGAGGCCGACATCTCCGGCATCACCATGCCGATCACGAAGCACAACTTCCTCGTCTCGCACGGCGAGGACATCCCGCGGATGATCGCGGAGGCGTTCCACATCGCGCAGACCGGCCGACCGGGCGCGGTGCTGGTGGACATCCCCAAGGACGTCCTGCAGGCCGAGATGACGTTCTCGTGGCCGCCGGAGATGAAGCTGCCCGGGTACCGCCCGGTCACCAAGCCCCACGGCAAGCAGATCCGCGAGGCGGCCCGGCTCATCGCCAAGGCCCAGCGCCCGGTCCTGTATGTCGGCGGCGGGGTGATCAAGGCCGACGCCTCCGCGGAGCTGCTGGCGCTGGCCGAGCTGTCGGGGATCCCGTTGGTCACCACCCTGATGGCCCGCGGTGCGTTCCCCGACTCGCACCGGCTGCACTACGGCATGCCCGGCATGCACGGCACCGTCGCGGCGGTCGCCGCGCTGCAGCGGTCTGATCTGCTCGTCACGCTGGGCGCCCGTTTCGACGACCGGGTCACCGGCCAGCTCGACACCTTCGCCCCCGACGCCAAGGTCATCCACGCCGACATCGATCCGGCGGAGATCGGCAAGAACCGCGCGGTCGACGTGCCGATCGTCGGCGACATCAAGGAGGTGCTGGTCGAGCTCGTCGAGACGCTGCGCGGCGAGCGCGACTCCGGAGCGCTCGCCGAGCCCACCGCCTGGGTGGGGCAACTGGACGAGATCCGCTCCGAGTACCCCCTCGGATACGGACCGCAGTCGGACGGTTCGCTCTCCCCGGAGTACGTGATCGAGCGCCTCAGCGCGGCAGCGGGCCCCGACGCCGTCTACTGCGCCGGCGTGGGCCAGCACCAGATGTGGGCCGCGCAGTTCGTCCAGTACGAGAAGCCGCGCACGTGGCTCAACTCGGGCGGGCTCGGGACCATGGGGTACTCGGTCCCCGCGGCGATGGGGGCCAAGTTCGGTCGTCCCGACGCCGAGGTGTGGGCCATCGACGGCGACGGGTGCTTCCAGATGACCAACCAGGAGCTCGCCACCTGTGCGATCGAGGGCGCCCCCATCAAGGTGGCGCTGATCAACAACGGCAACCTCGGCATGGTCCGCCAGTGGCAGACGCTGTTCTACGATCAGCGCTACTCGCAGACCGACCTGTCGACGCAGTCCAAGCTCATCCCCGACTTCGTCAAGCTCGGCGAGGCCCTCGGGTGCGTGGCGTTCCGCTGTGAGCGCGCCGAGGACGTCGACGAGGTCATCGCCAAGGCCCGCGAGATCAACGACCGCCCGGTGCTCATCGACTTCATCGTGGGCAAGGACGCCCAGGTGTGGCCGATGGTCGCGGCGGGTACGTCCAACGACGAGATCATGGCGGCGCGGGACATCCGGCCGCTGTTCGACGACACCGATTCCGTGGCGGACGACGCCGCGGACGTCCACGAGGTGACCGAGCGGATCGACGCCGCCGTGCTCGCCGCCCAGGAGGAGGACCAGTGACCGCCCGCTCCCACACCCTGAGCGTGCTGGTGGAGGACAAGCCCGGCGTGCTCGCGCGCGTGGCGTCGCTGTTCTCCCGGCGCGGGTTCAACATCGAGTCCCTCGCGGTGGGCCCCACCGAGACCGACGGGCTCTCACGCATGACGATCGTCGTGGCCGTCGAGGACTTCCCCCTCGAACAGGTGACCAAGCAGCTCAACAAGCTGGTCAACGTCATCAAGATCGTGGAGCAGGACCCGGCCGGCTCGGTCGCCCGCGAACTCACCCTGGTCAAGGTCCGCGCCGACACCACCAACCGTGGCCAGATCGTCGAGATCGCCAGTCTGTTCCGCGCCCACATCGTGGACGTCTCCCCGGAATCGCTCACGCTCGAGGCCACGGGTACCCCCGACAAGCTCGACGCGCTGCTGCGGATGCTCGACGGCTACGGCATCCGCGAGATCGTGCAGTCCGGCATGGTCGCGCTGGGACGCGGCCCCAAGTCCATCACCACCACTCGATAGTCTCGACTCCTACACAAGTCCCGGCTACACGAACCAACACGAAGGGAATCCACCATGGCAGTGGAGATGTTCTACGACGACTCGGCGGATCTGTCGCTGATCCAGGGCCGCAAGGTCGCCGTCATCGGTTACGGCTCGCAGGGGCACGCGCACTCGCTGAGCCTGCGCGACTCCGGCGTCGAGGTCGCGATCGGTCTGCGCGAGGGCTCCAAGTCCCGCGCGAAGGCCGAGGAGGCCGGCCTCGAGGTCATGACCGCCGCCGAGGCCACCAAGTGGGCCGACGTCATCATGCTGCTCGCCCCCGACACCTCGCAGGCGCAGATCTTCACCGAGGACATCGAGCCCAACCTGAACGACGGCGACGCGCTGTTCTTCGGCCACGGCCTCAACATCCACTTCGGTCTGATCACGCCCGCCGAGGGCGTCACCGTCGCGATGGTCGCCCCGAAGGGGCCCGGCCACCTGGTGCGCCGTCAGTTCGTCGACGGCAAGGGCGTCCCGGCGCTCATCGCCGTCGAGCAGGACCCGAAGGGCGAGGGCGAGGCGCTCGCGCTGTCCTACGCCAAGGCGATCGGTGGCACCCGCGCGGGCGTCATCAAGACCACCTTCAAGGACGAGACCGAGACCGACCTGTTCGGTGAGCAGGCCGTGCTGTGCGGCGGCACCGAGGAGCTCGTCAAGACGGGCTTCGAGGTCATGGTCGAGGCCGGCTACGCACCCGAGCTCGCCTACTTCGAGGTGCTCCACGAGCTCAAGCTCATCGTCGACCTCATGTACGAGGGCGGCATCGCGCGGATGAACTACTCGGTGTCCGACACCGCCGAGTTCGGCGGCTACCTCTCCGGCCCGCGCGTCATCGACGCCGGCACGAAGGAGCGCATGAAGGAGATCCTGTCCGACATCCAGGACGGCACCTTCACCAAGCGCCTCGTGGCCAACGTCGAGGGCGGGAACAAGGAGCTCGAGCAGCTCCGCAAGGAGAACGCCGAGCACCCGATCGAGGTCACCGGGCAGAAGCTGCGCGACCTGATGAGCTGGGTCGACCGGCCGATCACCGAGACCGCCTGAGACCCCTGTAGGGTCCACCGGGATCGATTCCCGAGCTTCAGGAGGACCGCCGTGCGCCACTTCAACCGAGGAGTGGGGGCGGCGGTCCTCTCGTTCTGCCTGGTCTTGTCCACCGCCGCGTGCACATCGGGAACGGACGAGGACGGGCCGGGGATCACCGCCGCTCAGGTCGACGGTGCGAGGATCGCGGTCGACGCGGACTCCTCCGGCGTCGAGACCACCCGTCTCCTGGTGGAGGCCGCCCCGGTGGTCGTGGTGGCCGCGCCGGACGAGGCCGCCCAGGCCCGCGCGGCGTCCGTGGCGGTGGGGCTGCGCGCGCCGATGCTCACCGCGGTGGCCGGCGGTGACGACGCCCTCGCGAGCGAGCTGGACCGGATGGGCGCCGAGCGGGTGCTGCGGGTCGGCGAGGTGACGTTCACACCCGACGACGGCGAGGTGGTCGACGCCCCGGAGGACCGCTCCGAGCTGGAGTCGCTCACCGGGATCACGTTCGAGTCCGAGCAGGAGATCCCGGGCGACCGCGTGGACGACGTCACCGTCCATCAGGCCCCGGGTTCGCCGTCGCTGATGGTCGTCGGGGAGTTCACCGCCGGCGGCGACACCGCGTCGGATGTCGAGGAGTTCTCGGCGGGAGGACCCGCCTGGTCGGCGGAGGAGGCCCCGCGGGTTCTCGTGTACGACCGGACCCCGGTGGCCGCGGTGGCGACCGCCGTCTCGAGCGGAGCGGCCGTCTCCCACCTCCGGGCTCCGGACCCGCGGGTCGACGGCGGCTCGGTCGAGGCGGTCATGGACGCCGACACCGTGATCGCCCTCGGGCCCGGATGGGGCACCGAGGACGAGCTGGCCGACCGGGTGGAGAAGGCCCGCTCCGTCCCCCAGCTCCCCGGCGGGGGACAGCTGTTGTTCCCGGGCCGGCGCTTCGTGGCGGCATACGGGTCGCCGATCACCCCGGCCCTCGGCATCCTCGGCGAGCAGGGTCCGGAGGAGAGCGCGGAGCGGGTGCGGCAACTGGTCGAGGAATACCAGCCGTACTCACCGGAGCCGGTCATCCCCGCGTTCGAGATCATCGCCACCGTCGCCTCCACATCCCCCGGAGCGGACGGCAACTACACCAACGAGTGGGCGCCGGAGGAGTTCGAGCCCCTCATCGACGCGATCACCGAGGCCGGTGGCTACGCGGTGATCGACCTGCAGCCCGGGATGGCGGACCTCCTCGACCAGGCGCGGTTGTTCGAGGAGCTGCTCAAGCGGCCCAACGTGGGGTTGGCGCTGGACCCCGAGTGGAAGCTCGAACCCGGCCAACGCCCGGGGGCCCAGATCGGCAGCGCGAGCGCCGAGGAGATCAACCGGGTCACGCACTGGCTCGCCGATCTCACCCGCGACACCGGGGGGCCACAGAAGCTGCTCATCCTGCACCAGTTCAGCCTGGCGATGATCACCGACCGGGAGGACATCGACACCTCACGGCCCGAGGTGGCGATCTCCCTCCACGCCGACGGGCACGGCACCCCGGAGATGAAGCTGGAGACGTGGGAGGTCCTGCAGCAGGGGCTGTCCCCGGACATCTGGATGGCCTGGAAGAACTTCTACGACGAGGACACGCCGACCTTCACCGCGGAGCAGACCATGGCGGTCGAACCCCGGCCGTGGTTCGTGTCCTACCAGTAGGTCGGCTCTCCGCCGGGGCGCGGGTTCGTCAACCGCGGATGATCCGCTCGGCGACGTGCTGGCCCGCCATCCCGTGGACACCGGGACCGGGGGGCGTGGACCCGCAGGCGTGCCACACCCCCGGGACCCCGGTCGCGAAGGGATCCGCCCGTGGCACCGGACGGGCGATGAGTCCGCGCAGGTCGACGCGGCCCGCGGCGATGTCGCCGCCCTCGTAGTTCGCATTGTGTCGGCCCATCCGCGACGCGGGCGTACAGCGGGTCGACACCACCACGTCGCGGACGCCGGGAGCGACCTCCTCCAGGGCGCGGAGGACCTGCTCGGTCTGGTCCAGCTCGGAGTAGGCGGGCACGTGTGCGTACGTCCACAGGGGTCGTCGTCCGTCGGCGGCGACCCTCCCCGGGTCCACCACCCACGGTTGGGAGACGAGGACCATCGGCCGGTCCGCGTGACGGCCCGCCGCCACGTCGCGTTCGGCCGCCGCGATCTGCTCCGCGTCACCGCCCAGGTGCACGGTCCCGGCGTCCCGCACCCGGGCGTCGCGCCAGGGGACCGGTCCAGACAGGACCATGTCGACCTTCGAGGCCGCGCCGCCCACCGGTGCGCGGGCCAGGCGGCGGGCCCGGCGCTCCACGGCCGGGGACGGGCAGGAGGCGAGCAGGACGTCGCC
>NZ_JAALDZ010000078.1:0-9119 GCF_014145125.1 Dietzia sp. CQ4
CCGGGCCCGACGGGGCGCCCCGCGTCGCGGTCTCGTGCGTACAGACCGCCGACGCCCACCGGCGCCGCGGGCTCGCCGAGGTGGTCACCGGCGCGCTCGTCGCGTGGGGGCGGACGCTGGGTGCCGAGGAATGTCACCTCCACGTGTTCGCGGACAACTCGGCCGGTCGCGGCCTGTGGGCCAAGCTCGGGTTGGCCCCGCATCACTCGATGCGTCACCTCGTCGTCGTCGAGGGTTCGGCTCCACGGTCCGCGCGATCCGACACGGGGTAATAGACTGCTCGCCATGCGCCTGGCCACCTGGAATGTGAACTCGATCAGAGCTCGACGGGACCGGGTCGTGGCCTGGCTGGAACGCTCGGACGTGGACGTCCTGGCCATGCAGGAGACCAAGTGCAAGGACGACCAGTTCCCGCACGAGGCGTTCGAGGAGCTGGGGTACCAGGTCGCCCACCACGGTCTCAGCCAGTGGAACGGCGTGGCCGTGGCCTCCCGGGTGGGGCTCGACGACGTCCGGCTGGGGTTCGACGACATGCCCGGTTTCCACAAGGATCCCGAGGTCACGCAGGACCCGGAGGCGCGCGCCATCTCGGCGGTGTGCGACGGCGTCCGCGTCTACAGCCTCTACGTGCCCAACGGTCGCGAACTGGCGGATCCGCACTACACCTACAAACTCGAGTGGCTGGCCCGGCTCCGCGACCACGCCTCCGCCGAGCTCGCCGCCGACCCGTCCGCGCAGGTGGCGCTGGTGGGTGACTGGAACGTGGCGCCGCACGACGACGACGTGTGGGACATGGAGGTCTTCGACGGCAAGACCCACGTCTCGGAGCCCGAACGCCAGGCCTTCGCCGCCTTCGACGGAGCGGGCTTCCGCGAGGTCACCCGGGAGTACACCCCGGGCCCCGGCGTCTACACCTACTGGGACTACACCCAGCTGCGCTTTCCCAAGAAGCAGGGCATGCGCATCGACTTCCAGCTGCACTCACCGGAGTTGGCCGCTCGGGTGACGGGCGCGTTCATCGATCGCGAGGAGCGCAAGGGCAAGGGCGCCTCCGACCACGCGCCCGTCGTCGTGGACCTCGACTAGCACCGCCACCTCGTCTCAGCACCAGGAGCCCCCACCGATGTCCACGTTCCAACTCCGCCACTACATCGACCGGCTGCGCGCCGAGGGCTTCACCGTCCGCGACGACCACGGTGAGGACCCCGACCTCATCGACATCAACGGCAGGGCCGTCGACACGTGGCGGGAGAACTACCCGTACGACCACCGGCTGGACCGCAACCAGTACGAGGTGGAGAAGTACCTGCTGCAGATCGAGCTGCTCAAGTTCCAGAACTGGCAGGCCGAGTCGGGTCACCGGCACGTGATCGTGTTCGAGGGCCGGGACGCCGCCGGCAAGGGTGGGACGATCAAGCGGTTCACCGAGTACATCAACGTGCGACAGGCCCGCGTGGTGGCGTTGATCAAGCCCACCGAGACCGAGCTGTACCAGTGGTATTTCCAGCGCTACATCAGTCATCTGCCCACCCGCGGCGAGCTCGTGATGTTCGACCGGTCCTGGTACAACCGGGCCGGCGTCGAGCGGGTGATGGGGTTCTGCACCGACGCCCAGTACTCGACGTTCATGGAGCAGGCGCCCATGTTCGAGAAGATGCTCGTGGATTCCGGAATCGGGCTGACAAAGTTCTGGTTCTCGGTCACCCGGGAGGAGCAGAAGACCCGGTTCGCGATCCGTCAGCTCGACCCGGTGCGGCGGTGGAAGCTCTCCCCGATGGACCTGGAGTCCCTGGACAAATGGGACAAGTACACCGCCGCCAAGGAGGAGATGTTCCGGCGCACCGACACCGACTGGGCGCCCTGGATCACCATCAAGTCCAACGACAAGAAGCGGGCGCGCATCAACGCGATGCGCCACTTCCTCAACCAGTTCGACTACCCGGAGAAGGACCCGCAGGTCGTGTTCGAGCCCGACCCGAAGATCGTCCGGCGCGGCAAGGTCGCCGTCGGGGACTGACTGAGCCCGCGAAGGAAGACCCCGCGCACAGGCGCCGTCGGGGAATGTCCGCGCGGCGCCGCGCATTGCACTGGGTATGAGCCACACGAATGATCCGACCGTCATCACTCGCCTGCTCTCGGATCGCGGGCGGTGGGCCGTGGTGGGCCTGTCCTCGAATGCCGGACGCACCGCGTACGGGATCGCCGCCTACGTCCGGGACCTGGGCCACGAGATCGTCCCGGTCCATCCGAAGGCCGAGACGGTCCACGGGCAGCAGGGATACCCGGACCTGGCGTCGGTGCCCGGGGAGATCGACGTCGTGAACGTGTTCGTCAACTCGCACCTCGCGGGCGGAGTCGTCGACGAGGCCATCGCCCGGGGGGCGAAGGCCGTCTGGCTTCAGCAGGGAGTGATCGACGAGGACGCCGCCCGGCGGGCCGCGGAGGCCGGACTCGACGTGGTGATGGACACGTGCCCGGCCATCGAGGCACCGCGGCTGGGATTGATCTAAAGGCGCGGTCGAGTCCGCGCGCCGGGGATCAGTACCCGACGGAGGCCAGCCCCACCATGGCGATGATGAAGACGAAGTAGAGGACGACGAGTCCCCCGAAGATGGCCAGCGAGATGAGGCCCAGCTTCTTGGCGGAGGCGCTCGCGGCCTCGGCCTCGGCGTGGTGGCCGGCCGCCCAGAGCGGGTAGACGTCCGCGGCGCGGGTCATCGCGACGAACGACAGCGGCCAGAAGAACAGCAGCGAGGCCACCGCCCACCCGATGTTCGACGGCGGGCCGGGTCGGGTGGCCCCGGGGGAGCCGGTGAACGCGCCGGTGCCCTGACCCCCGTAGCCGGGGTTCTGGCCGTACGAGGGTGCGCTCTGACCGTAGGACGAGTCCTGCCAGTAGCCGGACTCCTGTCCGTGGGACTGGCCCGCCCCGAACGGGGAGTCGGAGGGGGAACCGGGGTAGCTCGGGTTCGTCATGTCCGAATCGTATCCCCGGAGTGAGGTCGGCCGAAACACCCTCCTACCGAACGGCCGGCCCCCATCCGACCGGTGCCGCGCGCGCCGCCGTCAGGTCGGATGCCTGCGGAACGCCCGCGCGATCCCCGTCGACTGCCGCCCGGACAGAGTCGTGAACGGCGCGGTCTCGATGCGACGCCGGCCGCCCGAGCCCACCGTTCTCCACGTGGCGATCACCCTGCTCCGGTGCACCACCGTCCGGCGGAACACACCGTTGTTGCCGGGAGCGATCAATCCGGCGTGGTCCGGGTCCACCGCGTGGGACCGGTCTCCGTAGCCGAGCAGGTATTCGTCGAAGCCCGGGAGCAGGAGCACTGAGTCCGCGGACCGACCCGCAGCGGCCAGCCGATCGGGCGCGGCCGGGTCCATCCAGTGGGTGGCGCCGTCGAACGACATCGCCTCGAGCCCCCCGGACACGGCCTCCAGGGCGGGGCGGACATCCCGTAGCGGCAGGCCGGTCCAGCGCCGGAAGTCCTCGGCCCGCGCGGGTCCGTGCGACCGCAGGAACCTCTCGAGCCACTCCGCGACGGCCTGCTCGCGCGGGGGTGTGCGGGGGACGACCCCGTGCGCTGCCAGCCACCGCCCGTGGTGGGCGAACCCGTGTAAGGAACCCGCGGACCGCGTGCCGTCTGGCCCGGTGTCGTCGGACCCCATGTCGTCGGACCCCGTGCCGTCTGGCCCGGTGTCGTCGGACCCCGTGCCGTCGACCTGGCTGACGAGCCCGTCGACGACGAAGAGGTACAGCAGGTGATACCCGCGGCCTCCCGAGACGTCCACGCCCTCCGCCCGCCAGCGATCCTGGAGCTGGGCACGGGTCCGGACACGCGTCCCGGCGATCTCCTCGAGCAGAATTCTGTGAGCGCGGGCGATTCCGTCGTCGTCGACCCCGAGCGCGGCGAGCCGCCCCACCGCGGCAGAACGGGACCGCCCCGCGGCCACCCCGACCATCCACCCGAGGTCCTCACCGGGCACGAGGTGGAGGGTGCCGCGCATGGGCCACGAACGGACGACGGACCCGTCGGCGAGCGCGGCGCGGACGTCGCTGATCGTCGCGGGCCCGCCGTCCGGACCGAGGGAACGCAGGGCGACCGATTCGAGGACGCCGGGCAGGTCCTGCCCCTGCATGCACGCCATCCACCGCACCGCCTCGGCGGGCGAGGAGCAGCGTTCCCCCACGAGCCGCTGGGAGGCCAGGCGGAGGCGGGCGAGATCCCGGCGGGTGACCGGAGTGGTCCCGGACGCCTCCCTCACCGGGGTCAGCGGGGGGCGACGAGGAGTTGGTACTCGGGGAAGCGGATGAGGAAGCGGCGGACATAGCTGCACACCGGCCGGATCTTGTTCCCGTCCAGACGCATCCGGGTGAGGACCAGACTGACCAGCAGGCGGGCGATGCCCTGCTGACCGAAGTGCTCCTCGATGACGGTGTGGAGAAGGATGTAGACCTCGCCGTCCTTCTCGTACCCCACCAGGCCCATGAACGTCTCGCCGTCCCACAGTTCGAACCGGTCTCTATCGGTGTTGTGGACCAACACCAGTGACTCTACTCGGGACATAGGGCTCCTTCGGCAGGGTGTGTTCCCCACGTGATGCTACTCGCCGGGGTACGCTCGCCCGGCACAATTTCATACTCGTCCACACGGGAGTCCGCTTCGGAGCGCGGGCTGAGAGGACGGCCAGCCGGGCCGTCGACCGTTGAACCTGTCCGGGTCATGCCGGCGTAGGGAGCAGTGAACATCATGGGCAGAAACACGTCCACCACCAGCGCAGACACCACCTCGATCGAGGCCGTGACCTGCGGCCCCATCCATTCCAGCAGCAAGTCCTACCTCGAGGTCCGGGCCGAGGGCAGCACCCTGCGCGTGCCCGTCCGTCGGATCTCCCTGACCAACGACACGACGTTCGACGTCTACGACACCTCCGGTCCGTACACCGGGTACGCCGACTCCGGGGAGTGCCACGACCTGGCCGCAGGACTGCCGCCCACCCGCGACGGCTGGGCCCACCCGGAGGCCGTGCCCGCCTCGGCGGAGGACCCCACGCCGGTGCGGACCCAGCTGGCCTGGGCCCGCGCGGGCCACATCACCCCGGAGATGCGCTTCATCGCCGCGAGGGAGGGGATCGACGTCGAGGTGGTGCGGACCGAGGTGGCGGCCGGCCGCGCCGTCATCCCGGCCAATCACCGCCACCCGGAGAGCGAGCCGATGATCATCGGCAAGCGCTTCCTGACCAAGATCAACGCCAACATCGGCAACTCCGCGGTCACCAGCTCGATCGCGGAGGAGGTCGAGAAGATGGTGTGGGCCTCCCGGTGGGGCGCGGACACCATCATGGACCTGTCCACCGGGCGGGACATCCACGAGACCCGCGAGTGGATCATGCGCAACTCCCCCGTTCCCGTGGGGACCGTGCCGATCTACCAGGCATTGGAGAAGGTGGGCGGTGATCCGACCGCGCTGACCTGGGAGCTCTACCGCGACACCGTCATCGAGCAGTGCGAGCAGGGCGTGGACTACATGACCGTCCACGCGGGCGTGCTCCTGCGGTACGTCCCGCTCGCCGCCAAGCGCGTCACCGGGATCGTCTCGCGTGGAGGCTCGATCATGGCGGCATGGTGCCTGGCGCACCACCGCGAGTCGTTCCTCTACACCCACTTCGCCGAGCTCTGCGAGATCCTCGCACGCTATGACGTGACGTTCTCCCTCGGGGACGGCCTGAGGCCCGGATCGATCGCGGATGCCAACGACGAGGCGCAGTTCGCCGAGCTCCGCACGCTGGGTGAGCTCACCGGGATCGCCAAGCGCCACGGCGTCCAGGTGATGATCGAGGGCCCCGGACACGTGCCGATGCACATGATCGTGGAGAACGTGCGGCTCGAGGAGGAGTGGTGCGAGGAGGCGCCCTTCTACACGCTGGGGCCGCTGGCCACGGACATCGCACCGGGTTACGACCACATCACCTCCGCCATCGGCGCCGCGCGGATCGCGGAGGCGGGTACGGCGATGCTCTGTTACGTCACTCCCAAGGAGCACCTGGGCCTGCCCGATCGCGACGACGTCAAGACCGGCGTGATCACCTACAAGATCGCCGCGCACTCGGCGGACCTGGCCAAGGGGCACCCCGGCGCACGGAGACGGGACGACGCGCTGAGCACCGCGCGGTTCGAGTTCCGGTGGAGGGACCAGTTCGCCCTGGCGCTCGACCCGGACACCGCGCTGGCGTACCACGACGCGACTCTGCCCGCCGAGCCCGCCAAGACCGCCCACTTCTGCTCGATGTGCGGTCCCAAGTTCTGCTCGATGCGGATCTCCCAGGACATCCGGGACTACGCGGCCGAGCACGGGATGGAGACGGTCGAGGCGATCGAGGCGGGGATGGCGGAGAAATCGGCGGAGTTCGCCGAACAGGGCTCCCGCGTCTATCTGCCGATCAGTCAGCACTGACCTTCCACAGGGCGTCCGACCCCCCCCGCGAGTCGGCCCAGCCAGCGCGCGGCCCAGCCCGCGACGAGACGCGGCCCGGGTGTACCGACACCCGGGCCGTGTCGTGGGTGCCGCTCAGGCGTCGCGGCGCAGGGTGATCACCAGACCCGCGACCCACAGCGCCACGCAGACCGCCGCGTACCACGCGAACGCCGGCCACTCGCCCCACGTGATGAACCCGCGCGCGGTCTCACCCTGGGTCCAGAAGTCGCCGTTGGCGAACGGCATCCAGCCGGCGATGTCCTGCCCCACCCGGGGGATCAGGGAGACCATGCCCTCCAGCGCCAGCGTCCACACCAGGAACAGCGAGATGGTGCCGGCGGCGTTGCGCATGATGTACGCCAGGCCCATCACGGCGAGGGTGCCCACCGCCGCGTAGACGGGGAACCGCACGAGGTACGTCAGCCCGTCGCCCGAGAACGGGGTCCACGAGTCCAGACCGGACAGCGCCCCCGCGGCCAGCAGCGAGACCACCACAGCCACGGCGGTCACGACCATCGACATCACGGTGAACAGCGCGGTCTTGGCTAGCACCGCCGGCCACCGCGACGGTGAGGCGAGGAAGGTGGCCTTGTTCGTGTGGTAGCGGTACTCGCCGGTCACGGCGACGATCGCCGCGATCCACGCGAGGATGACGGTGAAGGCGCCGACTCCCAGGATCGCGAACAGCGGATCGCCCCCGCCGCCGGGTTCCCCGACGATCGGGTCCCCCGCCGAGGGCTGCTCGAACTGGCCGATGATCACGGCCAGGCCGAGGGCGAGGGCGATCCCCAGGCCGTACAGCCAGTAGGCGCTCTTGGTGGTGGTGACCTTGATCCACTCGGACTTCAGCAGGTTCATCGGGTGGTCTCCTGACCGTGGTACTCGACGTCCTGGTCGGTGAGCGCCATGAAGGCCTCCTCGAGCGACGCCCGCTTCTCGTGTAGTTCGTGGACGGTGATCCCCAGACTCGCGGCGAGGTCACCGACCCGGGGGGCGGGCAGCCCCTCGACCAGGAACACGCCGGCCTCGGGGTCGAACGTGGCGGTGATCCCCTCCTCCCGGGCGGCGGCGGTGAACTCGTCGACGTGCGGTGTCCGCAGGAGGACGGAGGACGTGGCCGCGGAGAGGAACTCCTCGACGGACGTCTGGGCGCGGAGCACCCCGCGACCGATGACGACGAGGTCCTGGGCCGTCTGTGCCATCTCCGACAGCAGGTGGCTCGACACGAGCACCGTCCGGCCCTCGGCGGCGCGGGCGTGCATGAAGCGGCGGATCCAGAGGATGCCCTCGGGGTCGAGACCGTTGACCGGTTCATCGAAGAGCAGCACCTCGGGGTCGCCGAGCATGGCGGTGGCCAGCCCGAGTCGCTGGCGCATGCCCAGCGAGTACCAGCCCACCTTGCGGCCGGCCACGTCGCTCAGACCGACCAGCGACAGCACCTCGTCGACGCGGGTGGCCGGCAGACCACCCGCGGCGGCGATCATCTTCAGGTGTGCGCCCGCGGACCGGTTGGCGTGGGTCCAGGACGCGTCGAGCAGGCACCCGACGGTGTGGGTGGGCCGCTCGAGTTCCCGGTAGCGCCGGCCGTTGATCAGCGCCTCACCCGAGGTGGGGGTGTCCAGGCCGACGATCATCCGCATGGTGGTGGACTTCCCGGCCCCGTTCGGGCCGAGAAAGCCGGTGACGACGCCCGGCCGCACCACGAAGCTCAGGTCCTCGACCGCCGTAGCGGCGCCGAAGCGTTTGGTGAGATTGCGTACCTCGATCATGGTCTCCAGTGTGCCTGCCGGGGCGCTAGAAGCGGGCTCCTCCCACTCAGCTCCCGTACAGGTGTGTCAGGGCTTACCCTCGTCCCATGGATGACGCCCGCCCAGATCCCGGTCCCGAACTCCCGTCGATCCGTGCCTCGGACCACGAGCGTGAGGCGACGGCGAGGTTCCTCCAGCAGTCCTACTCGGAAGGGCGCCTGACCCTCGCCGAGTTCGACGAGCGGACCACCAAGGCCTACGGGGCCCTCTTCCAGTCCGACCTGGCCGAGCTCACCCGCGACCTGTCCCCCACCCGTCGCGACGGTGGGGCCGCGCCCGCAGCCCACCACGAGGCGGCACCCGCGCGAAGGGTCACCGGCGGGAGCGGTCCGTCGACGTCCCTGGCGTTCATGGGCGGGTGCGAGCGCAGGGGCACGTGGACGGTTCCGGCCGAGCACACGGCGTTCGCCATGATGGGCGGGGTCGAACTCGATCTGCGGGACGCCGCGCTGCAGGCACACGAGACCACGATCCGCGCCTTCGCCATCATGGGCGGGGTGGAGATCTACGTCCCGGACGACATCCACGTCGTGGTCGAGGGCCTCGGTCTCATGGGCGGATTCGGCGAGGAGGCGGGCAGGTGGAAGCCCGACCCCCGGCCGGTCCGGCAGGCTCCCCCGGGCGCGCCGGTCGTGCGGGTCACCGGGCTCGCACTGATGGGCGGCGTCGAGGTGCGCCGGGTTCCCCGCACGCGGTAGTCGACACGGGCCGCGCAGGCCGTCTGGTCCGCGCAGGCCTCAGTCCACCGGCGGGCTGGCCTCAGTCCACCGGCGGGCTGGACGCCCGGGCCCAGAACCGCTTGGGGATGCGTCCGGCGGCGCGGGCGGCGTGACCG
>NZ_JAALDZ010000079.1:0-9110 GCF_014145125.1 Dietzia sp. CQ4
GCCGCCGGCGGCGTGGCGGTGTCGGTCTGCGCGACCGGGCCGGGGGTCTCAGCGACGGCCTCAACCTCCGGCTCGGCGGCCGCCGGCGCTGCCGGCGTGGCGGTGTCGGCGTGGACTGCCGGGCCGGAGGTCCCAACGATGGCCTCAACCTCCGGGTCCGGGACGTAGGCGCCAGGGTCGAGTTCGGTATCTACTGCCCGCCTCGCCCACCGGGCCCGGTCAAACGGGGAGGTGGACTCACAGCACTCCAGGTGCAGGAACTGCCGCCGGCCATCCTCCGAGGCCACGGGGCCGTCTTCGCCGCACACGATGCACGGCCCGGTCCGGGTGTCGGTCTCGATCAGATACGTCACGACCTGCTCCTCCTCCTGCGCCGCCACCGAGGCGACCGCGCCGTCGTGCTGAGACGATAGAGCCGAGGTAGGACACGCCCCGGCGAGCAGATCCCGCATCAGGGGCCAGGGGGCAGCACCTCCGCCGTCCGGGCCCCCGTCAGAGTCGGGCCCGTCGATCCCGCCGCCGGCATCGTCGTCGCCACCACCGATGACACGCCACAGCCGAAGAGCCACGACCCGTTGGCGCCGCGCCTCGGAGTGAATCGTGCGTTGGACCGTGTACCTGGGGGTTTTCCCTGACCGCAGCTCGGGAATGAGCGTGCCCTCCTCGCACAGAGCCTTCAACGCCGACGGCCGGTCAACGTTGAGCCCACTGGTCATCGACGACGCCGCCGCCTTGAGCACGGCCTCGAATGCCGCAGGATCCAGCATCAGCTGGGCCTCTCCGTCGTGGAGTCCTGGATCCGAGAGCACGTATCCGAGCCGGTTGCGCCCGCGGTCGATCCGCACCGTGGCGTCCCCCATGGAGCTGGGGATCTCAGTCTTGGTCCAGCCCAGTCGGGCGGCCAGCGGCCAGTCCGGGGCGCCGCCTTTGCGGACGTCTTCGACATAGGCCAGTCCACTGGAGAGCGCATAGGTCAGCAGGTCACGGGTCTGCGCACCCAAGCTGGTGGGCTGATCGGGATCCCGCGACGCCTCCCAGGCCTCGGTCAGGGCGATCATGATCCGCGAGAGCACCTGGTCGGCCTCATCGTTGGAAAGTGCCCCGACGTCGCGCAGCCACTCACACCACAGGAACCAACCCGCCCACACGTTGGACAACGCCTCGGCCGGCCGATTCGCCACCCCTTCCGAACGCAGCTGCTCAGCGTAGGACCCGGCCTGCTCCTTGCACAGTGCCCGCAGCTGCGGCAGCCGCCCAGCCGACCACTGCAGGAACGAGCTCATGAGCATCGCTCGAGCCCGGTGCCCCTGGGCATCGTCCATGCGGATCAGATCATCGAGCGAAACCTCGTCACGAAACAGCGGAACGATGAGCATCCGCTCGCCACCCGAGGACCCGGCCTGCGGGGTGACCTCGCTGGTGACGATCGCCGAACTCCGGGGCGGAGTCCCATCCAGCAATGCCTGCCCGTCGCGGGTAGCCCTCGAGCGAGCCTCCCCGTTGTAGACCATCCGGGCGAACTCCTGCAGCCGCTCCTGCGCCGCCGACCAGTCGTTGTTCTTGCCCGGGGCGACATCGTCGGCCCACAGCAGACAGTCCTTGGTGGCGTTGAGCTTGAGCCGCAGAGCATTGGAGGTGTCGCCGTTGCCCGACATCGAGGCGCCGGTGCGGGCACGATCCCAACCCAGTCCCCAGTGATGCATCACCAGACTGGCGATCGAGGTCTTGTACGACCCCGGAAGACCAGCCGTGGTCACCACCGTCGGAGTGGGCCCCATCGCGGCACGAAACGCCTGACCGAGCATGGGCACAGCGACCCTGTCAGGCAGAACGTCGAGCAGCCCGGCACACCAGTCCCGGAACGCCGCACGAATCGCCTCGACATCGGTCGAGGGGCGAGGAAGCGCATAGTTGCGCAACGACCCGGTGAACGACACCGGGGCGGGACGGTAGCCGTTCGCATCGATCCCGCCCGCGGCATGCACGTAATACCAGGTGCCGTCCTCCTCCTTGCGCCACCCGGTGGCCCGATGGCGGACGATCTGCGGCACCCCGCCCGCGGCGGCCTGACCCGCGGCCTTGAGCGCGTCGATCACCTTGGCGCGACCCGCCGGACGCGAGTCGAACGTCGGGGGCCCAGGCAACGATTCCAACCAGCGGCAGTCCCAGTAGTCGCGAGCGGCGATCGGGATCTCCAGGAACTCGCCGGAAGCGGGATCGGTGTACCCCACGGTGTAGGACAACACCTGCGGTAGCGGTGTCGGCGACAGTTGCCGCTGCGTCTCTCTCGTCACATCGTCGAGCAGGTCCAACAGTGCCGTGTCCACCGCATCATCCAGCGGCTCCTCGATCTCGATCGACACCAGCCGGGCGTCGATCGACAGCACTTCCTTGATCGTCGGCGCCTTGTCCTCCCGGTAGACCACCTCGACCAGCCGGCCCTCGTGGAGCAGGTAGGTCGGACGCTGCACGTGGGCGCCCTCGAACTGGGCCACCTCGGCCGCGTTCGCACCCCCAGTGGCCAGTGGCGACACTGAGGCCGCGGAGTCGTCCACCTCTGGTTCAGGGACGGGAGCCGGGCGTCGAGTCGGGGCGATGATCTCCTCGCGAGGCTGCAGCACAGGGGGAATCGCCATCCCGGCGAGCTCGTGGGCCTCGGCGGCGGACCGCATCGCCATTCCGACGATGTCCTCGACCTCCTCGAGGCGCGCGTGCGCATCCTCTCCCCCATCGGCGACGACCCGCTTGCGCAGCTCGTCAGCCAGATCCCGAGCCCTCTCGAACCGGATCTCGGCCTCAGTGGCCCACCGGCGGACCTTGGGTTGCTCGACATCGACGTTATTGGGGGTGACCCGGTTGTGGCGCCCCTCGGCCTCGCGGCAGGCCGCCATGACAGTCTCGGCCGCGGCCAGCGCCTTGTAGCGAAGCTCGTCCGTCTCGGCCAGCTGCACAGAGATGGGGATCAACCCCAGCGTCTCCGACGAGGTATCCAGCAGCCCTGCCTCGACATGGTCGGTGAAGTCGCTCTTGGCCGTGGTGGTGGCGGGCAGCAGCAGCTGCACCCGCTCGGCGCCCGCGTCGGACAGCAGTGCCGACAGCTCGACACCGCGAGCGGCACCACCCTGGTCCCGGTCCAGAACGACCCGGACATCGGCGCCGGCGAAGATCTCGGCGAGCTCGGCAGGGAACGTGCCCGCCCCCTGGGCATTGGTCGTGGCAACGAGCCCCGCCGCTTCGGCGGTCTCCACGTCCTTCTCGCCCTCCATGACCCAGACCGTGCGGCCCTCGGCGACGGCTTGGCGGACCTGCGGCTGCCGGTACAGCACCGGCGTGAAGCCGCCGGGCTTCTGTGTGTCCCACACCCCGGTGTGGTCCTTGAACCGCTGGGTGAACTTCTTGTGGCGCTTGCCGGCCTCGTCGGTGGCCTCCTTGCGGATGACTTCCTGGACCGAACGGCCCTCGTCGTCGACGTAGTCGTAGTGGCGGACCGCAGTCCACCCCTCCGACGGTGCCTTCGGCTTCGGGAAAAGCAGGCTCGGCAGACGGCCCTGCTTGGATCGACGCAGCCCGGCCCTGCGCGCCTGCGCAGACCGCCCCACACGCTCACTTGCGTCCTGGGACTGGCGCTTCGGCGGCGGATCATCAAACAGGTCAGTCGCGGAAAGGTCTACTGCCTCGGCGATCTCCATCGCGCTCGCGCCACAACCGTGGCAGTTCATCAACACCAGGCCGCCCCGAGCGGCATCGCCAGCGCGCCACGTCACAGATAGGGACGCCGTGGAGTCGTCGTGGCAGGGGCAATGTGCGGTGAACGAGTCACCGCGATCGGTGTCGATCTGGTCCGACAGCGCATCGCGGATGCGTTCGAGTGAACTGCGCTGGCCCCACTGGGAGGCGGATGAGGTCACGACTGATCGCCGATCTCACGCGGAGACGGCGAGCGTGTCAGGTCGAGGTCTGTCGACAAACGGGCTACCCTGGACACCAGGTCGCCTCCTTCCTCACGAGTTGTGGTCGGGTGTGGCTAGGACTGATCGAGAACCCCCCAAGTGCTTGCCGGCGGCGGGGGGTTCTCGGCATTTACGGCATTCCGATCACGCCCCGAGCTGCAGCGTGCGCTGAGCAGGATTGCTCTCGCGGGTGATGTAACCCGGCTCCTCGAAGTCGAGCGCTCGAGCGAGCAGCACGACGATCGCATCGCCCATGGCGATGCCGCGCTCTGCGGCGAGCGCGTGCACCTGGTCGTCGAGATGGACGGGGATTCGAGTCGTACGCTGGCGCCGGTCCGCCCGCGGAGGGCGTCCGGGCTTACGAGAAGTCGCGGCCATGGCGACACCGTACGACGTATCGGAGTCGGAATCGGAAATGCTGCCCGGCGTGGCGTGTCGACCAACGCTCCCTCACTCACCTGGGCTCACCTCTCCTCGACCGAGCTATCCCTCTGTGAACTAACAGGTGCCCCAGCACCACCAGTTGTGACACCGACCTACAAGAAAGACCCACAACCCCAGGGCCGCTATCCCCAACACGTACTTGCAAGCCTGAGAGTGGGGAGCATGGGGAGCACGAAATAACTGCAGTTCATCACCTATTCCTTGCTCCCCACACCAGTGGGGAGCAAGGGGGGAACCGGGGTGGGGAGCATGCATGATCGCTCGAGAAAGACGCTCCAGCGGCCTGAACTCCCGCCCTCGCTCAGCGGCACCCGAGGGCAGCAAAGCCCCTCTCGCCGCGGCGCCCCCCGCCACTGTCGAATGAGCCACCTGACTGCAAATTAGTGGGGAGCATGGGGAG
Source organism: Dietzia sp. CQ4 (assembly GCF_014145125.1). NCBI lineage: Bacteria > Bacillati > Actinomycetota > Actinomycetes > Mycobacteriales > Dietziaceae > Dietzia > Dietzia sp. CQ4. The sequence continues at coordinate 4,795 of NZ_JAALDZ010000079.1, forward strand.
CACACTAATAAGCCCTGCTAGAAGGCATAAAAGCGCTCCCCACAACCGCGCAAAACGGGGTGGGGAGCACAGTGGGGAGCGCGGTGTAAGACGCTCCATGGCTGACGAGGGTCTACGTCTCGGAGCGGTCTCCGGTCAGGAACACGGTCAGCACAGTGGCGACGAACATCGACCGCGACGACGCCCCTTTGGCGACCCACTGCTTGTCGAGCCAGGCCCTCTGCTCATCGGTGAACCGGATGTTGACCAGGTTCGTGCCCGTGGGAAAGCGGTCCGCCGCCGAGACGGGCGCGGCAGGGATCTCGTCCTCGTCGGCGGACCGGGTGGCCACCGGGGCGAACAGCTCGTCGATCCGCTCCACACTGCGAAACGCCTCCACGGCGAGCTCGGCATACGCCAGGCCCGTCTCCTTTGCCCTGGTTCGCAGAGCGTCCTGGACTGCGTCCGTCAGGTAGATCGGGGTGTTCCGCTTGCGTGCGCCCGAACTCGTCCGCCCCGCCGCCGCTCGCGGCCGCGCCGGCGCGCTTCTGGTGGCCGGCTCGCCGACCGACTCCGTCCGCGCTGGCGCCGGCGAGTCACTGACCGCCGGAACCGATGGCGCCCGCCCGGATCCGAGGATCTCCCCTAGCCCCTCTCCCCTATGCGGCGTGGTCGCCGGAGCAGAGAACGCTCCTCCCAGACCAGTGCGCCTGCCCTTCGACGACGCCATCACTGGGCCTCCCTATCAATCTCGGCCTGGCGAACGAGGATCTCGCGAGCCAGTTGCTCGTAGTCCTCGGCCAATCCCGCGGCGTTGCGGGTATGTACGTTCGTGTCGACCTGGACAGCCCCGCCTTCTCCCCTGGAGACATCCCGCAGCGAGCTAAGCCGGGCGGCCTTGGCCTCTTCGGCGCTGGCCTCCAGCTCGTGGATCATCTTGCCGTTCGAGCGTTGGTCGAAGGCCGCGGTTTCCAAGTAGCGGATCCGGGACTCGAAGACTGGAGCAGCACCCTCGAGTACTTCATCGACCGCCTCGCGCACGTTGGAGGCCACCCTGGTCGACCGGGACCCGATCGCGAACAGTGCCACACCGAGCAACCGCAGCGCCGGGTTGACCTGCCGAGCCTGGACGAAGCGCGTTGCCAGGACACCCAGCCCGTCGATCGACGCCTCGTCCGCTCGGGTCGGGATGACCACCGAGTGGGCGATCGTCAGCGCCGACTCGTTGATCGTGGCCTCCCCGGGCGGGGTGTCGATGAGGATGAGGTCGTAGTCGCTAGCCAACGGGGACAACAGCTTCCACAGCATGGTCGCCAGGTCGTCCTCTCCTGCACGACGGGTCCTGGTCAACATGACACCGATGACGTCGGCGAAGGTGGGTCCGCCGGGGATGCAGTCCAGGCCCTCGCGCCCGCCGGCGTTGCTGATCAGCGGCGCTGCCGCGCCAGTGACTAGGGCGTTGAACAGGTCCCGGCCGTCGTCGACGGGGTACCCGATGTCGCGTGCGAGGTTGCCCTGCGGGTCCAGGTCGACGGTGAGGACGCGGAGCCCGCCCTGGGCGAAGAGCCCAGCGAGGTTGGACACGAGTGATGTCTTGCCCACTCCCCCTTTGCCATTGGCGAAGACGATCGTGTGGGGCAGATAGCTGATGGTGGTGTTGCCGGCGGCCATGTGGGCTCCTTCAGTCGTCGAGTCCCCAGAGGTGTATCGCGCTACCCGGACAGCGCACGCACAACCTTACGAACACACATGCTCACCAGTGCGCACACACGCGGGAACACAGGCAAACACGCACGATGTATGACAACCAAGCACACGCGACTAAAACAAAGACCGAGTGCGTAAGAGCAAGCAGGTACAACACACAACACGCAAGCAAGCAAGCAAGCACGAAACAAGACAACATAGCGCGAAACAAATAAGTGGCGAAACAGGGTCAAATAGCGTGCCCGATAGCGTCGGTGATAGCCTCAGTCATAGCGGCCAGCCGAATGCCTGAAAAGCTGTGATCAGCGGCTACGCGCGATCCAACAGGAGGGGAAGCCCGTTGGCGAACCGAAAACCAGCATCGGGGCGGCTCGCCTCCGCCTCAGCACGAGCAACCTTCGACCACATCCGCTCGCCCCGGCTCCACGTACCCCACTGAGAGGCCGACCGACGAGGATCCCCCACAAGACCGCGCTCGAGACGCTGATCGCGCTCAAGAGCCACGATCTGACGCGCCCCGATCGCTCCGTGCGCAGCGAACGACAGCTCAGCGGGGGAGAGGTGCCCCAACTCGCGCGCCAGGTCGGCCAGCGTATCGGTCAGCAGGTCAAGGCCTGCCTGCCACAGCCGCAGGGCCTGCCACAGCTCCCACGCCCTGATCAGCGGGTTAGTGATGGCCAGCTGTTCGCACGCCTCGCGCACAGCTCGCACCTCGGCAGGCGCCGAGACCCGAGCTGGCGCCACCTTCGCCTCGCCCACGGCGATCGCCAACTCGATTGCAGGCACGTCGAACTCGTCTGCCAGTGGACGCCACCGCTGGTCGACCACATCGGGACAGCGCCGGCCAACCTCCAAAAGTTCGGCGGCGATGGCATCGCGGACCGCGCACATACGCTCGGTCATCTCACGTCGAAAAATCACCAGCTCACGGAAGTCGCTGGCCGTCGTGTACTCAGATCGGCCACCCGAGTGGTTGGTCACCAACCGAAACGGCGCCTCCGGAGTCCAGGTCCAGAACGCGCCGAAGTAGGCCGCGCGGTGGGAGCGGTACTGCTCCACCCAGCGCGGCCACACCTGCGCGTCGTACAGCTCGGCCATGGCCCCAATTTTCGCAGGCATACGCAGCAAAGTCACCCCGCAGCGCCGTACCAACAGAGCACCCGCACCCCGACAGCTGCGGCGCATACGCCGAAAGGCTCTACGCAAGCACCGAGCAGGATCGGACCTGCTACACCCCAGAAGTGCAGCGGAAAGCCGGACCGCTGGCGATAGTCGCCGTTGGTCTGGTGACGATCAGCTCCACATGGTTGCTAATCCGATCGCGGCCAACCGGTAAGGCCCCCTCGTCAGTCTCGGCGGACTGAAGGAGTCAAGTACCTACACCCCGAGGTGCGAGGCATTCCGATAAAGCGGCCGAGATCCGCGGCGGTGTACTCGGTGCGAGAGAACGTACTAATCTCCATGGAGGCGCGTGTAGCGCCGTCGGCCCCGGCCGGCTGCAACCAGCCGGGGCTTCCGACCGCTACGACCTCATAGGTCGTGCAATATGCGGATCAGGATGGCGGCGGTCTGGATGACCTGAAGCGCGATGCGAAGCCAACTCGGGTCGCCAGGCCGCCCCGGCTTGTTCGGTGCCCTCTGGGGCTGACGGTGGTGCGTGCCCATACTTCCTCCTCTCTGGGTCGAGCGCCCCGCTGGGCGCTGTGCAATCCCAGTAGATATGCACCGCAGACCAGTTTTCTAGTACACTCAAGACACGCCTTAACCGGCCAGTCTCGACCAGGCTCCTATGAACCTAGATACTGGAGCCTCTGGCTGGTTAAAACGTTCCGACTGTGACGAGGAGACTTTTCGTGGTCGAACTAGATATCGACTGGACGCGCGAGCCCACCGCGAAAGAGCGCGAGCAGCTCCAGCGCCGACTGCTGCGCCTCCAGACGAAAGGTCTCTCGACCCACCTTGAGTCCATCGACGACAAGCTCTCAAAATACGAGCGGCCAGCCTCCACGCTCCAGTCCGTAGGCCTTCGGCTGCGCCCGCAGTTCGCGCATCTGACCGGCCCCATCGACGGCGACAGCTCGGACCGCAAGGCGCCCCCGCGCGAACTCCGACCGCCGGCGACCCGGATCTCCTCCAGCAGAGGCTCGGCGCTACGCCTCGAGCTGACGCTCCTTGCGTTGCTGCAGCTGTACCGAAGGCCAGGCGCCAAGGCGCACCTCGCGGAGCTGCAGATCCCGATCGCTGGTGACAGTCAGAACACTGGCTGGGCCGACCTGGTCGCTGCACTCCCGACGGACAGCAACGTGCGCGGGATCTACCACAGTGCCCGAGACAAACGCGCTCGCACAGTAGGGAGTGCCTTAAAGCGGTTAGAGGCCGCCGGGCTTGTCGACGTCCCAGTCGAGCCGGGCAAGCGTAACCGCTTCGAGAAGTTTGTCCCGCTCCACGAAGCCGGCGCCGCAGCCCTCGGAGAGCGCGTGGAGTACACGATTCCCGAGACCTCCGAAGAGGTGTTCACTATGCCGTCCGGCTTCATCTTCAACGGTTGGCTGCATGTGCTCGAGGACTCCGAGATCGCGGTGCTCCTAACCCCGCTGATTCACGGGCCGGTGTGACTGCTGCTGTCGGGT
>NZ_JAALDZ010000007.1:0-13482 GCF_014145125.1 Dietzia sp. CQ4
TACCCGATCATCAGAACCCTGCTATCCGAAGCACGTCCCTAACACCGACGGGCGCTCCCTCGCCGTCACCCGCGTCGCGAGCTCACACACCGTCTCGCCGGGGTCCGGGTTTTGACTACCTCTCCGATATCGGAGTAGCAAAGTGCTGGACATAGAGATGGGCCTCGGGGAAGCCCTGGTACGCAGCCGTCCGCACGCAGACGCCCACCCTGGTGAAGTCCGGGTTGACGATGTTCGCCCTGTGACCGGGACTGTCCATCCAGCTGTCGACCGGATCGGATCCGCCCGAGGTTGAATAAAACAGGTTCTCTGCAGCCGTGTAATAGTCGACGCCAGCCTCACGGATAAACATGAACGGATCGCCACTGCCATCAGGCGCGTGGTGCCCCCAGTAGTCCCTCGCGATCATGTCGTCCGCTTTCGCGCAGGCACTGTCTCGGAGCTTCTCGCTGGCGTCCAGAGTCGGAATACCGATCTCGCCCCGCATCGCGTTGGTCTGCTTTTCCACCGGCGACGGATCTGCCGGGGGTTCGACCTCAGCCTGGCTCCCCGAGTCAACGGACGGGAACTCCCGGTTCACCGCGGCGTCCCACTCTGCGCAGCCGCTCCCCAGCATCGAGGCCACCAGAAGTAGCGAAGCGGCCGCGACCCTCGAGACTGTCCGATTGCTCATCCTGATCACCCGCTCCGAATGTACCGACGGTGGCCAATGCACGACGCTCGTGTCCCCGAGGGCCATCGGATCTCGGCGTCGGGAGGACCTATTTCACGGACAGACGACATCACGACGCCAGGGGCACCAGAACCCCTGATCGATAGCGGTAGATGGTCCCCTCGACGACCTTGCGGAAGTCGCGCAGGCGACTGGCTGACCGCACACCTCTCTCAATCTAAGGCGTCCCAAGGGTCCGCCCGGGCCGAGCGCGAGCCACACCGCCCCTCTGGAGCATCGGCCTCAGCGACTCTCGCGGCAGCTACCAAGGGGCTTCCCACTCATAGGCGTTCGGGGTCTGGGGTGGGTCTACCCGCACTGACCGGACTCCGTTCGGCGTCCTCAGGACGAGGGTGGCCTCGATTGTGGAGTTCTCGGGAAGATCGCCATAGAGGGCGTCAGGATTCCAATCGTCACGACACCCAGCAGCGGGGTCCTGCTCGACAACTGTGAAGCCTAAGTCGTCAACGTAGCTCCAGTTATCCCACTTCAAAGCGGCCGCTGCGGCTGGATCAGAGAACTCGGGGCGGGTTATGACTTCCACATCGATCGCCGCGAAACTGCCCGCGTTGTCATCGGGCGCGTCACAGCTAGACGGATCGACTTCCCTGATACCAGTGACCGTGAACTGGACGCTGCACGACTCCATCGTTCCGGACGGTCGGCAGAATAACCCGATCGGGCGGCCGATCTCCTCCTTGACGTGGCCGCTGGTCGGCTCGAAAGAGCTAGTCCTGGGAGTCAAGTCGGCGGGGGTCTCGTCTGAACCTCCGCATGCCGCAAGCATGAGGATTGCGAGGGAAGTGGCTGATATAAGACCGATCAGGTTCCGCCCCAACATGCAGTGACCTCCCCACTTGTATCCGGAGCGCCCAGCACCCTATGCCGGAGAGATCGACCATGCGGGCTTTCGGCTACCAGCGATCCCGGGTGCGTAGATATTAACCAGCTGCACGTTGCTAGAAGGGAGGGTAGGCCCGCACAGCCGACAGGCGCCCCTCGCGGCGTGTCCAACCCACTCCGCTGGTCGGCGTCCAGGCGCTGCGCCCGCGATGCGCCCCTGCACCGGTGGCTACACGTTGCCCTGCCCGGCCAAACGTCCGGCCCAGCCAGTTGTCGCCCTAGAGGGCAGATTCTTGCACTGTCACGCGATTCTCAGGAATTCCAACCGATTGCATCAACACCGGCCCAAGATCCCAGAATCCCAATCTTTCGACACAAAATCCCACCTTCTGCCTTGTGCGGCATGTCGGTTCTCACCCAGCTTGTCGGTACGCTGCCGATCCACCAGGGCGTTGTCACCGGCTTGTCAGCCGCGGATTGTCACGAGATTGGCAGAATCCGCGCCGCTGACAATCCATGACAACTGAGTGTCGGTCAGAGTTCATCGACAGCCACGTTCGAAGAGCCTGGCCAATCAGCCGCATCGTCGACGACGCCTCCGCTGAGGCTCTGCGCATCTGCTTCTCGACAACCTCGACGGGAAGCTGACAGATCCACGTGGCGGATCCTGCCGACCCAGGCGAGCGCATCGGAGTGTTACGCCTGAAGTGGGTCCTTCTCCTGGGTTGAGCTCAGGTCGTCCGCTATAAATGCGCCGGCTAGGAGTTCGGAAGCGAGGTAGGGGTTGTGGCTGGGGATCCACATGGATGGCTGCTTCGCCATCAAGCGCTTGTTGAGGGCATACGCAAGGTCGAAAAGTTCGTTGTCATGCCGGAGGTGGCGATCGAAGATTTCCTTGAACCGCGTGTCCTTGGGATCGAAAAAGGCGTCTAGGTCGAAGCCCCAGGACCAGACGGTCTCGCTGGGGTAATTCACGACTGTTGCGTTGCACACTTCGTAGTCGAACTGGAGCTCTGCTGCGGAGCGGCCCTCTGGGACGGCTACGTTCATCCACACCCAGGGGTGGGCAGTGTCAGGCGTTTCGCCAATCAGCACGGAGTAAATGGCCTCCAGCCCTCCAACGTTGAGGGTCAGGAGTCGTGTCTTGTTGGCGGAGGTAGGCAGGGCCGTGCAGGTCCACATCGTTCCTGCGGTTTCATCAGGAGAGGGCAGAGACTCTGCGATATACCAACCCACGAAGTCGAGTAGGAGCGAAGTTCCCGGATGTGCCGTGAACTCGACATGCCGACGGAGCTTGCTGTTCTTTGGCGAGTCCCTGAGGCGCGAACGACGAGATCGGTCGGAGGGGACCAGGATCGGGCGCATATCGACCCTGCTGATCTGTATGTCGCCACGGCCTCCCGGCCAGTTCGTCAGACGCTTGTTGTGCAGAGTGACGGACTTCTCAAGACGTGCGACCACCAGGCGCTCGGTCTCATCAAGGGCCGCCGGCTCGCATGGCGCGAAATCGACCTTGCTGATCGCGACGTCGGGCAGTTTCTTGCTCCAGTCGCGGGAATGGGTGCTGAATCTATTGACCACATCGACGGTTTGACCAACGTATGCGCTGCCATCCACGAACCGGAGAATGTAAATTCCACACCGACTATCGATGTTCGCAAAATACGGTGCCAGGCTCGACAGATCGGTCACACCGTAGGTCTTGAAGACAAGAGTTGTAGTGGCGTTGTTCTCCGGCGTCGGGGCTGTCATCGCGGTCTCCTGGTTGTCGGGCTCCACCTTCAATGAGGTGATTCGTTGAACCTCTGAGCAGGGACAGTAGCCGACCGCTACGACACCTCTGCCGTTATCGGCAGCCAACTAGAGCACCACCCCTGTCAGCCTTACGTGCCGCTTCACTATTAGTGTGCTCGCATCCCAGAAGTCGCCTGCTTACACCCCGGCCATCAACGAGGACGCCACTGTGTGCGCCAGTCGGCAGCCCCAGTAGGCTGCTCGGGCGCCCTGGCACGCCCCTGGTCCTGCTGTCACAACGTGCACATTGGCGGCGACTCGACGCCGGTCAAGACGTTCATCAGAACTACGACGCCGAAATGTCCATCCCGCGGAATGGGGGGCTGAGCGAATGCAAAGAGCGTATCCGAATGTGCAGCCTGGTGGACTGGCCTACGATCGCCAGATCGGTCACCGTCCGCCATGACAGTGGCGGGCACTCCCAGCAGTCTGTATGGATCGTGGAGGCCGACTAGGACTTCTTCTGGTTCACGACGGCCATAGCTCCTAACGCGGCCGCAGTTGTCACTACCGCAACCGTCTTCTGTCCAACCTCCTTAGCGGCGACGCTTCGTTTCCCAGGATCGCGAAGTGCCTTCCGCCACGGAGTCAATGAAATCTCGCCGCTCTCCGCCTCAATACCGAGCGGGACATGGAATTCGTTAACAGCTTCGGCAGTTGCATTCAACGACTCGACGAGCGCGCGAGCGGCACTCGCGTGGAGCAGAATGTTCGCCTCGGCGACTTCGGCAGCTTCATTCATTCGGTCCATCACACGAGTTGTCTTTTCGAGCACTAATCGACGCCGCTCGTCGCGCGCCTTGGAGAGCCCCATCCGGTGGTTATCAAAGTGGCTTGGGGCCGTGGCGAATACATATTTCAGCTCGATCTCGTTGAATTGGTTCTGGAGCTCGAAGCACTTCCCCAGGACCGAGAGGTGAACTGCAACGTCGCGCTCTACTTCCATCAATGCTCTTTTCAACGAGCCTGTCTTCCGTTTGTTGTCAACCTTGTCCGCAAGGGCCCCCATTGCGTTCAAGGTGGTGTGCTGCACATCTGAGATGGCTGACATCAAACCGTTAGTTTTGTCCCAAATTGTTCGTGGATCACCATTGGAATCCAGTTGAATCATGGATGAAGAAAGTTGCGATTCTGCGCTTTGTATCTTAGCGAGCACGGAGTCACGCTGTGCTCGCAGAACATCATCGAGCTTCTCGTCAATTCGGGCAATTAGCTCCTTAAGGTCTTGCCCCTCGGACTGTTCCGCAAACTGGGCCATCACACCACCGAGCCCAGAAAGTATGGCCGGGTTCGCGACAAGAGCACTGGGGGTATCTTGTACCTGGAGCCACTTCATGGACTTTTTCCCAGGCGCACCAAGCATCGCGTGGCTGATGCCCTTTTCCTTGGTCTTCATCAAAGCGCCGGCTTCCTTGAGGCGCTCGGCTGACTCCGGGGTGAGCTTCAAATACATGGCGGACTGTTCATAAGCATTCGCGGCGATCTTGGCAGCTTCCGACCCATTCCGGAGGAAGCTACTCATGCCGCTTAAGTCAAACTCCTCCGCCTGAGTCTGGAGACCAGAACGCTTGAGGAATCGAGATACGACAGATTTTTTCCCGACGACGACGACACCGTTTCCGTCTCCGACCAACTCGACCTGATTCGACATACCGCACTCCTTATAGTTGTAGACGGAGCCTAGAACGTTGCTCCGACATCCCGCGATTCTTCCGGATCCCGTGCGGATAGTCAGGATTCTGACTGGAGGGGTGTGGCCCATAATTCTGGGATCCCGCAGGCGTAAAGGTTTCGTGGCAGGGCACGGCCAGTGTCTCTAACCTTGGCTGCTATCGCCATCTCGTACTAGCCCCGTTGGGTTCGCTAAGGGGGCTCTTCCGGATTCGGAGTGCGTAGCGGGGGTTCGCTGAGGGCGCGGTGATGCGGGAGTCGAGGGGATCGGGCCTGTCCACCCGGGAGGAACGGCTCGAGGAGACCTGGGGCGGCTTGAGCGGTTCCCGAAGGTGCCCCGTTCGCTCCGATCAGATGGCCAATCCAAAGGCGGAGGTAACTTGCTCGATGGTGAACTGGCTGCGAAGCCTGCTGGCGCTGTTCTGGTTGGCGAACATCCCTGGCTTCCAAAAGGCTTGGCTTCGGGGCACCGTGTGTTCCCACGCGACGGGTATGACCCACTCTGCGTTGTCGTCGTCGGTGTCGTCGCCCGGGTGCCGGTAGTTTCCCGCTAACGGCAAGTCTGCCAGTCGACGCTCGTCTTCGTCGATCTGGACGGTCGCGTCAACAAACCGCTTCGCCTCGCCGAGAACCTGCCCGACACCTACATAGCCCGTCTTCGGAATGCATACGAAAACCCGCGCGCCGACCGGGGGGTTTTTCATCGTCCTAGAGAACCACTTTCCTCCGCCGGCGGAGACGAAGCCATAGTTCTCGGCGTCCTCCCAGGAACGCCCCGCGTCGGCCTCGCCGAAAGAGATGTACCAATCTCGGCCGTTCCAGGACTCCTTGAACTTCTTGGCGCTCCGGGCGGTCGAAACTGCGGCGGCTTGCGTTTCCGGTTCAACCAACCAGGAGCGAGCGATGTACGAGACACCGTTGTCTTCAAAATGCCGAAAGAACACGACATTAATCGGAATCCCGTAGACCTCGTTGAGAAAACGGACGATCCGCTCGGTCGCCGGGTCGACTGTCGCGGCGACGATCGTGAAAACCTGGCTCTCGTTGATCTCGTCGGGAGGTGCGTCGCCGAACTCATCATCGAAAGCCTCTTCGAACTCCTTCTCCGACCTACGGCTTTCGAAGATCTCGACGATGTCAGCCCGTCCGAGCGTCGCCACCCAGGAGGCGTAGTCCAGAGTCTGCGCGGTGACGTCACGGGGCGTCTTATCGCGTTTCAGCTCGATTACTTGCACCAATCCCTCGGAATCAATGGCCAGGAGATCGATGAACCCGCCGTGAGGAGTACGCACCTGCCGTCCGAGGACCATCAGGTGCTGTCCCAACATCGTCGGATCCGATTCGACGTACGCCTCCAGCCGGGCTTCAAGCCCGACCATCGACGGCGTCAGTCTGGTAAGCGTGTCATTCTCGGCTCGCCAGAGCCCCATTTCCAAAGCCATCAGTATCCCTCCACGTATTCATAGATTAATGCCTAACAGATCGGTCAATCGGGATTCCCCTGCCACTGCTGACACTGCGTTATCTGCACTCCTCACTGTAATGCCTGATAGGCCTCTCTACTCGTTTTCTTTCCAGTAGAGCTTGGGCCATTCCGATTTGGGGGGAAGGTTGTCAATGTTCGGTTTCTGCCATTCGGATTTCGGGGGCAGATGGTCCGGATTGATGGCCTGGGATATCCGGGGCTCTGTGGCGGGACCGACGATGGAGTATTCCGCCTCGAATGCCCCGGGGTCATAGCGACGGGTGAGGCTTCCCACGTAAAGGACGAACCAGTCACCGTGCTGGACGTCCTGTTGCACCATCCCTTGGTACGCGCCGTGCCTGAATGCCGGGGGGTACCACCCGGCGTGGTGGTGCTCAAGGATTCGCCAGTCATAGGGGTCGGAGTGCTCGCCCTTGACGACCAGGTCGCCGAACATGTACTTGATGACGTCGTCGTTCTCGGGCAGGGCTTGGACAGCCATGATCACCCGGTCAGATCGATCGGGGACGTCGGTCGGCTGACCCTTGGGGACAACAACTACTGCTCCACGCATTGTGTACCCTCCCAGCCAGTAGCCAAGCTCGGGATCGGAACTCCCTGTATCCAGGTTCGTTCAGCAGCGTCCTTGTGTCCAGCGTTCAGGACGCAGTTGCCTACGGAACGAAGCTCCCTGTGTAGTCGCTGCATCAGATTGCCTGGAGGCAGGGCTGCCGGCATCACCACTTCAGTGCCCGCTTTGGTCCCTCATGGCCGGTTCTTGCAGCGCCGTCGGAACAGGGCCACGCTTGACCTCGAGCACCCGCTCCTGTCGTAGTCGTCTGATTGCATTCATCCAAGGCGGGCGACAGCTCGGTCAGCCTCGCGTAGCGGGAGATTTGCTGCAAAAGGCCACGCGACGGCACGGGCGCGGCCCATGGTGAAAGGCCAACGATGGAGCTTCAATCGATCAGCGATCCTCTGGGGACCGCCACTCAGGTCACCGTCTCTCTCCCTCTGCCCGAACCACACCATTTTGCGCCGGCGGATCAGGTGACCCGCTGCACCGGGCGGGCTTGACCTCAGCGTCCGCAGTGTTCATCGACGGCCCCACGACCGATCGCACTCAGTGGCCTAGCGAGGACGCAGCGTTCTTCACGGCAATCGCTGATTCCGAACCTGAGTCGACTATGACGCCCCTGGTGTGGGTGAGGGTTCGGACCGCACCCCGCTACCCCTCGCTGCGCGAGCTCAGAGCCGAGCGGTTTCCATTCCCGTCTAGGAGCGAAGCAAATGCCTCCGCGGCATCCACTCTCTCCGGTTAGCGGCATTATTGAGCGATGGTCAATAACCCGAAATAATGCAAGGCGCTCGCGGCTTCAACCTGCACTGATGCGGAAACTTGACAGACTTTCTTGACAAGTAAGTCCGGGGCAAAACCGGGAAATGCCGCAATCAGCGCAGGTCACGGCACACAAACGCGCAGTTCGTGGACGGATGCGTATCTTGACAACTTAACAACTTGTCAATCTGGACTGCATCGCGACAGCGGCAATGTCGGTTCTCAAACAGCTTGTCAGTACGTAGCCGGCCAGCCAGCCCGTTGTCACCAGCTTGTCAGGCGTCGATTGTCACCAGATTGGCAGAATCCGCCGCCCTGACAACCTGTGACTCCAGCGGACTCCCCCAATTCAGCCCTACGCGCCCCGCGACCTACCACGCTGCTCTCGGATCAAGGTTGCCCACCGGCCTAGGTCTTGTTCGGCTCGGCTTTCTCCGGAAGACATCGCAGTAGCTAGGAAGTCCGCGGCCAGGTACTCGTCGTGGGCTCTCGTCCACCGGGATGGCCAACGGGCCATGAGGCCGCGATTGAGCTGGTAGGCCAAATTGAGAAGCTCGTTCTCGCGAGCCAGGTGACGAGCGTTTCGTCCAATCGATCTTCGCAGCCATCCATTCCAATTTCGAAACATCGACCCATTCGCCCAACACCGATGCCGCTGTATGAAATCGTAGAAAAAATGGGCAAGAAACGATTTGAGAAACTTCACTCCGAAGAAATCGGGATTGGGGGAAAAATCGAGATCCTTCGAGATACCCAGACCGGTGTCTGCTACCTCTGGCGCTACGGGGGTCGCTCCGGTTTCGCAGGCGGACTAACAGTGCTGTTGGGAGCCGACGGTTCGCCAGTCATGCAGCCCTAGTTGAACTGACCGGAGACGTTAATCGAGAGTGGTCCGCCGTACCCGACGAAGTGAACTGACTTGGTTCCGCAGCCTTGGGCTAACTCGAGGATCATTCGCGCCTTAAGAGGAGATGAAGAGGCGGCGTGCTCGCACGCAGGTCACTCAACTGGCCCCACCTCTCGGTTGCGCCCTCTGTAGACAAGGTCACCTACTCTCCATCGTGGCCCGGACCCTCGTCCGCTTGACGATGCTGCGAACCGCCTAGCGGACTCAGCCACGGCCCACCGAGGGAGTCATGGCATGATGCGCGATCGACAGAGGAACTCCTGCACTTCGTTGTATCGTTTCTATATGAGTGGATCCGACTGGATAGCGATTATCGCCATTATTGTGGCCAGCATGACGGCGTTCAGCATGACGTTTATGGGTTTTTCTATGAAAAACTTCTCCAGCAAAGTAGGCGACCTGAAGGACCAGTTGGCACGTCACGAAGAAGCGACAAAGTCATATCACAACGATTTGCGCACTTCAACATCGGCAGATGCATCTCGCATTGAAGAAAAAGTCACCGATGTCAGCAAGCAAGTTCAAGAACTTCAAATCGAGAACGCTCGCCTCTTCGGCGGAATGCGGATGGATCGCGACTCGATCCTCGGGTCCATCGCGGCACGCGCGGAATCTACGGACATGCATGTGAACGAACTAACGAACAGAATGTCCGAACTACTCAAGAGGCTAGACCCACCAAACTCGAGCGATCAGACAGCTCCACAGACGGCAGGAAACACGCCAAAGTCTAAGGAGTAGTCGCTACTGCACCGCCTCATCGAGCCCGTTTACCCTGGATCCTTCCAGCCAACACTACGCGCCGGTTGCCGTCCTAGGAGGTTCCACGAAGCTCCCTTCACTCCGCTAAGCTTGCAGTTATGTTTAACGAATCCGGGCCATGGAAGAGAGACCTGGCTGCAGCGGCCGGTCGTCTTGAGGAATTCCGACTAGGCCTTGCGTCCGAATTCGAGCAGGGAGAAGGCACCGACAGCGAGTTCGATATAGTTTCCGAAGCGATCTATCAAGTCGAGCGCAATGTCATCTTCGGCACCTTCGCGGTCCGACGGCTCCTCGGTATGCCATCCAAAGTGACTAAGTCAGCTCGCGCGACCAAGGCAACAGTGATGAGATTCTCGCTGCGTCCGGGCGAAGAGGCACCCGATCAATGGGACATATTCGGGGACCTCGAAATGTACGAAATGAGCACACCTGAAGTAGAAACGATCTCAGCGAACGCGATGTGCAATCTTTTCGTTCATAGTCTTATACTCAGGCTAGCTTGGAGCCATCATGGGCTCTCTTGGTTTGACTACTGGAAGCTCCCGGAGAACGACCCACGCATTGAGGCGAAACCAACGGAGTTGGCAGGGCTGCTCGTCGCGTCGGACAAGTCGAGCATGAACCACCTAACTTTTGTGAGCCTCGATGAGCTCATACGGGTTTTCCTTACGTTAGCTAACGACGAGGTCACTAAGTTGGACAGTCACCGCGATCGTCTAGGACGGATGCATATCTCCGTGACGTAACTAGGCGACATTCTCACGGTTCAGTTCCGAGGCGGACAGTAGCCCGCCACCGACAGCGCGTCCACCGCGGCCCGATGCACCGGCGGGAAGCTAATGATTGATCAATCGTGTTGGCCATCCTCGTCTTCGGGAATGAGGGCGTGCATGGCGTAACGGGCCCTCAACTTGCGCGCCTCAATCGAATACCCATCTCGCGAGGGGAGGTCATCCTCCGACGGCCTGTCCTGGAATTGGTCGAGGTCCCACTCGTCACGCGCGTAGATTTCTTTAAACAGATCAGGCCTGAAACCCAGTAGCTCCGGAGTTGTGCCGCCATCTCTGGTCAACAGTCGGGCCGCGACGTCGAGCTGCGTTAATTCCTCGCTGTCGATACGGAGTCGCAGCACCGCGTACATGTCAACGGTCAGGAAGTTAACGAAAGATAGTAGCCCGCCCTCTCGAGGGGGTACCGGGGACGTCAGATCGGCCATACACGCGCTGAGGACTTTCTCGCGAATATCGGTCAAAGCTGCGTCAATCGGGTCAGGGTAACTATTGTGTCCCCGGCGGAACACTGAAAGAACCTGCGCGACCCCTCGCAAGCCAAACGCTTCTGACAATCTGTTAAGCGCCTCGCGAACGTAGCTGGCGTCGGAGCTGGAGTCAACGCTTTGCGCCAGAAGAGTCACAGCGGTGGCTTCACTGGGGTCTGGCCAAGATAAATCGCCGTCCTGGTTCAGTAGCGACGGCCACAGATGTTCGAGTGCGGACAGAGCGTTTTCCGGCGCGGTATCGGTGATGGCTCGCGCTAGTTCGCGATTCAGTTTCCGCAGGGCAAGTTTCCGTTTGTTACCACCAGCGTCGATAAACGTGCGTAATGCACTGTCCTCGCGAAGAGCCCCATCTTCGATTAGTGAAGATGTCTCTTCCCTCACTGTAACGTCGCTGATGTCACCGACAGGCAGGGTGAACATGAAGTAGCGGTCGAAGAACTCGTCGTCGTGAACCGGCAGGGCTCTGGCAGGCGGGCGCGGAGGTACGTAGCCCTGGGGTGGAAGCTTTGGAAAAAGATATGACAAGATTTGGTAGGCCTCGGTCAGGTCGGTTCCCTCCTTGTCGCGGTATACACCCCGAAAACGATCCATCCATTGCTTGATACGATCTTGCTGTGTTGCCATGGTTGTTGAACTCATATGCGGCTCACCGACGAGCTCCGAGCGCCAGCTTGGCAGCCGGTCGTAGATCGGTTCGTAGCGCAACCGCAGGTAGGTGATTAGCGCCGCGTCGAGGAGTTCTAGGTGTCCTCGGCCGACCAGGGCCATCAGAACGTCAACCTGGGAGCACCAGCGGTAGATCGCACGTAGTGTGATGTTGCCATCGATGGACGGAAGCACTGTCAATAGCTCGTCGATGAGATTCCACCCGCGTCCATTCGTGGCATCGGCTCCGTCGAGTTCGCAGCCGTATCGTTTGGCAATCGCAGTGAGTTGGTTTGTGAGTTCCCGCCGGCTATGTGCGGACTGCATCGGCGGCAGTTCGAATGGGTACTGCACGATCTTCTCGAGGTAGGCGCGAGCGCGGTCGTCATTGTTCCTTGCGAGATCGGACGCCCCGATCAAGTCCAGGACGGTGCGTTTGTCATAGGAGAGCAGGTAGTGGACTCCGTCAAACCTTCCGAGCAGCCGGACCGCCTTCATAACGGCAAGTAGCTCATCCGAGTGCAGTCTGTCTAGGTCATCGACGATCACCAGGACTTGTGAGTTGGAAGCTCCAATCGCCTCCGACATCGCTTTAAACTGCTGCTGGAAGGGATCAGGGGTAGGTTCATAGTTGTCAGACTTGTCCAAGAACGCTGAGGTAGCGGCGTCCGCAATCTCTTTTGTAGTCCCTTCCCCGAAGTACCGTTCAAAGGCCCCCTTTGATGCGGCCTTGAGGACCGCTTTCGCCACTGGTGCTGAGGCCATGAGCATCCTGCGAGCTTTCTGCCCGGCTTCGCTCCCAGGGGGAATCGCAGAAGCGATGACTTCGTAAAACTCGGCGGTCAGTGCGTCGAGGTCAGCTGTTGCCCAGGGGGTGAACTCGACAACCGCCCAGTCCTGTTGCTCTTCTAGCGCGAGTCGAATCATGTTCAGTACTGAAGTTTTTCCGGAACCCCAAGCGCCGGAAAGGCCGAACGTGACGCTCGCGCCAGCTCCTGCCACTTGGATACGCTCTGCGACTCGGCGGGAGAACTCTTTTCGCTCGAGCCGGTCGTCGTCGAATGAAGTGATCGACGTATCGGTGTTGACGCGACCATGATCGGTGGTGTCGGGGGCAGAAGTCATGTCTGGAATCGAATCACACCTCGCCGATCGGCTGCTCAGGTGGCACATTTCAGTGCACCTGGGTTCAGAGAAGCGGCGCAGCGGCAGGTCGGATCGGGAGACGACGAAGAATAGGACAAGGGAGCGAGCTAGGCTCATCGGCGGGTCTGCTGCACGGATAGGCAACATCTGATCTGCGTCGGCGTGTGTCTGGTCCGTCGGGCTACGGGACACTCAATTTTGTCAACTCTCGCGGACCATTGGTCTACTGGGCCCAGCGTGAGGCGGTGTGCGCAGCTAGCGTCTCGGCCAGCTCTGCGGGCTGCTCGTTTTCGATCCACTGCAGCGGGGACTGGTTGTCGAGGTCGGGGTGTGGGGCGCATATCCAGAGCAGAGCGGTCCACGCGTCAGCGCTCGTGATCAGCACCCTCCACAGATCTAGGAATTCGGGACGTACCTGACTGTTCGTGAGCTGCCATGTAGGACACACCCAGGCACCGTCTTCCAGCTGGGCGCCCGGCACTTCCCCTGCCTCAAGCCTGCGCATGGTCTCTGACAGCGAAATATCTAAGACCTCGGCCATCGAAGCGGGGGTGTAGAACGGCCCGATCCTCGAATCCAGAACACCGTCACCCTCGATGTCCACTGAGCAATCGGGCGCCTGTGGCGTGTCCATGAGTGCCATTGTCACCCCGAGCAAGGTGCCGTGCAGCCGGACGACGTTCCCGACGATCTCGGGGTCGGTCTGGGACTGGCTTCTGGCATCGCTCTGGATCCTTCGGCGGATCCGACCAAGCAAGGTAGTCGAGGGCCCTCGTTCGTCGATACGGCTGTCCGCATCTTCACTGGCCGCAAGTCGATCAGTACGGGACAATCAGGGTTCTAGCGTCTGTCGTAGCCGTCTGGTGTCATCCGTTGGGTCAAGCCCCTGGAAGTGGTGTAACTGAATGGTGATCCTTCG
>NZ_JAALDZ010000080.1:0-6670 GCF_014145125.1 Dietzia sp. CQ4
TCGGGGGCCCGGGGCCGGCGTGGGCGCCGCGCCGGGCTTCAGCGCCGCGGGTCCACCGGAGCCGGGGCTCGACGGCGCGGAGTCGACTCCACCGTCGGACGGTGCGTGCGACGCACGGAGACGTCGGACCACCGGGGCCTCGAGGGTCGACGATGCGGATTTGACGAACTCTCCCTGATCGCGGAGTTTCGTCAGAAGTTCTTTACTGGTGATACCGAACTCTTTTGCCAGCTCGTGTACCCGGGGCTTGCCTGCCACTGCTCTCCTCACTGCGAGGTCTTCACGGCAGGGCTGGCCGCGCGACCTCGGTCTACATTCGATGGACGTTCATCGCTGGAACTTCACGGTGTGCTCATCGTGTCTGGTCCGTTCCTTCTCTTGTGCTCCCCCGGTCGGCCCATGCGGCCGACGGGTGGTCTCGTGCTCACGACGATAGCGTCTCGAGCACCTCCGAGATCGCATCCTGGGACACGTTCCCGGCGACCCGCAGGGACCTGGTGAAGGCCTTGCGGTCGAGTGCTGTCGCGATGCACCGCTCGTCACGGTGCACCCAGGCTCCCCGCCCGACCGCTCGCCGGTCGGGGTCCGGCGAGAGGGCTGACGCCCGCGGATCGTGAACGATCCGCAGTAACCGGGAATCGGAATCCCGGCGGCGACAGCCGACGCAGGTCCTCACCGGACCCGGCACCTCGGCCGGGCCCTTCTGCTGGTCGTGATGCACCCGCATGAGGCCGCCTCGGTTTCTCGCCGTCCCTCCCACGCGAGTGGGTGGACGTGAAGTCACTGTGACATCTGGTGAGTCTACAGGTCGTTGACTATCGACACTAACGGCGCGCCCGACCGCGTGGACCGCGACCGTGCCGGACGTCACTCCGCGTCGCTGTGGATGTCGATCCGCCACTGCGTCAGCCGGTGGGCCAGGCGGGCGTTCTGCCCCTCCTTGCCGATCGCCAACGAGAGCTGGTAATCGGGGACCACGACGCGCGCAGCCCTGGTCTCGGCGTCCGCGACGGTCACGGAGATGACCTTCGCCGGAGAGAGCGCGTTACCCACGAACACCGTGGGGTCCTCGTCGAAGTCGACGATGTCGATCTTCTCTCCGTTGAGTTCCGCCATCACCGCCCGGACCCGGGCGCCGTTCGGCCCGATGCAGGCGCCCTTGGCGTTGAGGCCCGACACCGTCGTCTCCACGGCGATCTTGGTCCGATGTCCGGCCTCGCGGGCGATCGCCGAGATCCGGACGGATCCGTCACCGATCTCCGGTACCTCCAGGGCGAAGAGTCCACGGACGAGATCGGGGTGGGTTCGCGACAGGGAGACGGAGGCACCGTGCGGCCCCTTGTGCACCCCCACGACGTGGCACTTGATGCGGTCGCCGTGCTGGTAGGTCTCGCCCGGGACCTGCTCGGCCGGTGCGATGGTGCCCTCGGTACCGCCGTTCTCGGGCCCGATGTGCACGACGACGATCCCCCGCGCGTTCGCACGGGAATCCGACTGGATGACCCCGCTGACCACCTCGCCCTCACGGGCGACCAGGTCGCCGTAGATCCGCTCGGTCTCGGCCTCGCGCAGGCGTTGCAGGATGATCTGCCGGGCCGTCGCCGCGGCCACCCGGCCGAAATCGGACGGGGTGGCGTCGAACTCGCCGATCCGATTGCCCTCGTCGTCGACCTCGGCCGCCATGACCGCGACGGTCCCGGCCTTCCGGTCGAGTTGGATCCGCGCGACGCGGTGCGCGTCATCGGTGCGCTTGTACGCGGTGAGCAGTGCGTTCTCCAGCGTCCGCACCAGGTCGTCCAGCGGGATCTCCCGCTCCTGGGACAACATGTTCAGCGCCGCCATGTCGATGTTCAACTGTCTTCTCCTTCTCGCACGCCACGTCCGGGGTCCGCGGGCTCCGACACGAGGGCGAGTTCGTCCTCCGGAGCGGGCCGGAACTCGACCCGGATCACAGCGCGTGCCACGTCGTCCAACGGTACCGAGTCCACACGCATCCCACGACCCGACCTGCAGACCAGACGTACGGTCCCCGACTCCTCGTCGAGGTCACCGATCCGCCCACGGGCGGGGCCGGTGACACCGTCGACGTAACTCACGTCTACCTGACGACCGCGCGCCCGCCTCCAGTGCCGGGGTGCCACGAGAGGCGCGTCCACGCCGCGGCTCGTCACCTCGAACGTCACGGCCCGGTCGGGTCCACCCCACTGCTCGGCGAGGGCGTCGAGGTCGGTGGACAGTCTCGCGAGATCGTCCAGTGTGACACCGGAGTCGCCGTCGACGACCACGGTCACGTGCCAGTCGGCGGCCCGTGAATCCTCCCGGATCTCCTCGAGTTCGAGTCCACGGTCGGAGACCGCTCTGCGGATATGGGCCCTGTCGGGCTCGGGGACGATCACGTTGCTCCTGGCGTCGCTGCTGGTGGGTGCCGATCCGGGTTGCGGACGGGCCGGATCACTGTACCGCCCCGGGTCCGGCGGCCGACGGGCCCTGGCAGGATGTCGGGGTGCCCGTTTCCTCCACCACCCCCGTGTCGCGCCGACGGTTCGTCGCGGTGACCGCGGTCGCCACCGGAGTGGCCGCCGCCGGGGGGTGCGCCCTACCCCTGGTCGACGACGAGCCGGATCCCCTGCTGCCGTTGGCCGCGGCCGCTGCCCGCGACGCCCGCGAGTTCGCCGCCGCGGATGCCTCTCACGGGGACGACGTCGCCCGTCTCCACCGGATCGCCGACGCCCGCCGCACGCACGCCGAGCGGCTCTCCGCCGAGATCGGACCCACCGATACCGGAGAGGCACCCTCGGACGGGGCCGAGACGGGGCCGCCCGCGATCTGCCCACCCATCGGGGAGGTCCGCACGCGACTGCGTGACGACGCCCGGCGAGCCGGGGAGGTCGCCGTGGCCTCGCGAGGTGAACGCGCCGCACTCGCGGCCGCGGTGTCGGCCGCCTGTACGACGGCGGTCGAGGTGGTGCTCGCATGACGACCCCACCCGGGCTGGCGTCCGAGGACGCCGCCGTCTTCGGCTACGGTCTCGTCCTGGCCGGCGCGGACAGCGGTATCCACGCCGCGGTCCGACGGGAGCTCGCCGCCCACCGTGCCCGACGGGATGCCGCGGAGGCCCTGTGGCCCGGCTCCCCTCCCGCGCCTGTCGGCTATCTGATGGCCCCCGACGCCCCGACCTCGCCCGTACTCCTGGCCATCCGGCTCGAGTCGGACTGCTGCGTGGCGTGGCGGACGGAGATCACGGCAGCGCGGTCGACGGAGATCCGGAGGTTCTGTCTCGACGCCCTCACGGCCGCCTCGATTCAGCTGGAGCGCTGGCGGACGCTGGTGCCGGGTGCGCCGTTCGAGGCGCTGCCCGGGTTCCCGCCCCCGTCCTGACGGACTAGCGTCCGGCCCCGACGAGCCGGATGATCTCGTCCGCGGCTCCGTCCACCGGTACCTGGGTGACCTCCCCGGTGGCGCGCTCGCGGAGCTCCACCGTCCCCTCCGACCACCCCCGACCCACGACCACGACCCACGGGACGCCGATCAGCTCGGCGTCCTTGAACTTCACACCCGGTGAGGCCTTGCGGTCGTCGAAGAGCACCTCGAGGCGGGCCCGATCGAGCGCCTCGACGAGCGTCGCGGCTCCGCTGGCCGCCGCCTCGTCCTTGTTGGCTATCACCACGTGGACGTCGGCCGGGGCCGCGGCCGCCGGCCACACCAGGCCCTTCTCGTCGGCGTACTGCTCGGCCAACACCGCGACGAGCCGGGACACCCCGATGCCGTAGGACCCCATCGTCACCCGGGCGGGCTTCCCGTTCTCGCCGAGGACGTCGAATCCGAAGGCGTCGGTGTACTTGCGGCCGAGCTGGAAGATGTGGCCGATCTCGATCCCACGCGCGAGGGTGAGCGTGCCGTGGCCGTCGGGGGCCTCGTCGCCCTCCCTGACCTCGGCTGCCTCGATCGTGCCGTCGGGGGTGAAGTCGCGGCCACAGACCAGGCCCACGACGTGTCTGCCCGGCTCGTCCGCCCCGGTGATCCAGGCTGTCCCCTCGACCACCCTGGGGTCCACCAGGTATCGGACCCCGCCCGCGAGCAGGGACCCGGGACCGATGTACCCCTTCACGAGGAACGGGTTGGCCGTGAAGTCGTCCTCGCCCAGCACGGCCACCTCGGCGGGCTCGAGCGCCGCCTCGACGCGCTTCATGTCGACCTCGCGGTCCCCGGGCAGCCCCACGCCCAGCAGCTCCCAGTCCTTGCCGGGCTCACGGACCTTGAACAACACGTTCTTGAGAGTGTCCGCCGCCGTGACCCGGCGCCCGAGGCCCGCTCCGTTGGCCCACTCGACCAGGGTCTCGATCGTCGGCGTCCCGGGGGTGTCGCGGACCACGGGCTCGGGGAGCCCCTCGAGCGGACGGGCGGGCGGTACCGGGGTCACCACGGCCTCGACGTTGGCCGCGTACTCCCCGTCCGTCGACCGGACGAAGGTGTCCTCCCCCGCCGCGGAGATCGCCAGGAACTCCTCGGACGCCGATCCGCCCATCGCGCCCGAGGTGGCGGCGCAGACCACGTACTCGATGCCCAGGCGGTCGAAGATGCGCTGGTAGGTCTCCCGGTGCACCTGGTACGAGCGCGCGAGACCGGCGTCGTCGAGGTCGAAGGAGTACGAGTCCTTCATGGTGAACTCGCGGCCCCGGAGGATCCCGGCACGGGGTCGCTCCTCGTCCCGGTACTTGGACTGGATCTGGTAGAGGGTGACGGGCAGGTCCTTGTACGAGGAGTACTCGCCCTGCACCGTGAGGGTGAACAGCTCCTCGTGGGTGGGGCCGAGGAGCATGTCGTTGCCCTTGCGGTCCTTGAGACGGAACAACGCCGATCCGTACTCGGTCCACCGGCCGGTCGTCTCGTAGGGCTCGCGGGGCAGGAGCGCGGGCAGGCTGATCTCCTGGGCCCCTGAGGCGTTCATCTCCTCGCGCACCACCTGCTCGATCCGCCGGAGGGTGCGCAGGCCGAGCGGGAGCCAGGAGTACACGCCGGGTGCGACGCGCCGGACATAGCCGGCACGGACCAGCAGTTTGTGGCTCAGGACCTCGGCATCGGCCGGGTCGTCGCGGAGCGTACGCAGGAAGAGGTGGGACAGACGCGTGATCACGGTGGTCAAGCGTAGCCGCCCGGGGACCCGCCACCGGAGCGACGGTAGCCTCAGCCGGGTGCGCATCCTCCTCTCGCCCTCCGAGACCAAGTCCGTCGGCGGGTCGGGCGACCCCCTCGATCTGGCCGCGCTGTCACTCCCGGCGCTCTCCGACACCCGGGAATCGGTGGCCGGAGCCCTGGTCGCGATGTGTGTCGACGACCCGGGGGGAGCGCGACGCGCGTTGGGCCTGAGCGACGCGCTCGCCGAGGAGGTGACGCACGACGCACGCCTGTGGTCCTCCCCCACCGCCCCGGCACTGAGCCGGTACACCGGGGTGCTCTACGACGCGTTGGACCAGTCCTCCTTCACCCGGGCCACCCGGTCGCGCGCCGAATCGCGGCTGTGGATCGGGTCGGCGCTGTTCGGCCTGCTCGCCGCCGCCGACCCCATCCCCCACTACCGACTCTCCGCGGGGACGCGGCTGCCCGGACTGGGAACGCTCCGCGCGGTCTGGAAGCCCTCGATCACCGACGCCACCGCGGGATGGGCCGACGACCTGGTGGTCGACCTCCGCTCGGACGGCTACCACCAGTTGGGGCCGGTCCCGGGGGCCGTCACCGTCGACGTCGTCACGGAGTACCCGGACGGCACCCGCAAGGTGGTGTCCCACTTCTCCAAGCACCACAAGGGGCTGCTCGCCAGGACGCTGGCGACCTCACGGGCGGAGATGGCGGACGTACAGGCGCTCCTGCGGGTGGCCCGCCGGGCGGGGCACACCCTCGAACACAGCTCGCCCTCCACCCTGACGATGGTGACCGGCCCCTGAGGGGGACGACGGCCCCTGAGGTCAGGATCCGGGCCCCCGAGGACAGGACCTGGGCCCCTGAGTAGAGGACCCGGGACCGCGAGGGCGGGATTCAGGCCCGGGTCAGCACCTGCGGGAGTCCGGCGACCTCGCCGACAACCACTATCGCCGGCGGCCGGACCCCGCGGTCGGTGAGCGTGGTGGCCATGGTGCCGACCGTGCACCGGTGGGTGACCTGACCGTCGAGGCTGCCGTCCACGATGATCGCGGCGGGGGTGTCCGGCGATCGGCCACCGGCCATGAGCGAGTCGGCGATGGCCGGGGAGTTCTTGACGCCCATCAGCACGACCAGCGTCCCCCGCATCCGGGCCAGGGCCTCCCAGTCGACGAGGGAGCCCGGGTGCCCCGGCGGGAGGTGACCCGAGACGATGGTGACCTCGTGGGTCATGCCGCGGTTGCTCACGGGGATCCCCGCGAGCGCGGGAACGCTGAGCGCGCTGGACACCCCGGGGACGACGGTGCAGGGGATCCCGGCCTCGGCGCAGGCGTGGGCCTCCTCGTATCCCCGCCCGTAGAGGAACGGGTCGCCGCCCTTGAGTCGGACGACGAACTTGCCCTCCCTCGCGCGGTCCACGAGGACCCGGTTGATGGCGTCCTGGGCCATCGAGCGCCCGTACGGGATCTTGGCCGCGTCGACGATCTCGACGTCCGAACGCAGCTCCCCCAGCGGCCGCTGCGGGGCGAGCCGG
>NZ_JAALDZ010000081.1:0-1226 GCF_014145125.1 Dietzia sp. CQ4
GCACCCCACATTGTCGACCCTGCAGGCCTGCTTGGCCAAGCCCTCGCCGACGCATCCCCGGATCTGATGCGCGAGCTGCTGCAGATCATGATCAACGCCCTGCTCTCGGCCGACGCCGACAGCGTGTGCGGCGCCGAGTGGAACGCCCGGTCCGCCGAGCGCACCAACCGCCGCAACGGCTACCGCCACCGGCCCCTGGACACCCGCGTCGGCACCGTCGACGTCGCTGTCCCAAAGCTGCGCTCGGGCAGCTACTTTCCTGAGTGGCTGCTCGAGCGCCGAAAGCGAGCCGAGTCCGCGTTGATCACCGTCGTGGCGGACTGCTACCTGGCCGGGGTGTCCACCCGCCGGATGGACAAACTGGTCAAGACCCTCGGCATCGACTCACTGTCCAAGTCGCAGGTCTCACGGATGGCCGAACACCTGGACGAGCAGGTCGCCGCGTTCCGCCACCGCCGCCTGGACGAGGCCGGACCGTTCACCTTCGTCACCGCCGACGCGTTGACCATCAAGGTCCGCGAGAACAACCAGGTCGTCAAGGCCGCCGTCCTGCTGGCAACTGGAGTCAACGGCGACGGCCACCGCGAAGTCCTCGGGATGCAGGTCGCCACCAGCGAGACCAAAGCCTCATGGAACACCTTCTTCGCCGACCTGGTCGCCCGCGGCCTGGGCGGGGTGCGCCTGGTGACCTCCGATGCCCACGCCGGGCTCGTGGACGCGATCGCAGCGAACCTGCCCGGCGCGGCGTGGCAGCGCTGCCGCACCCACTACGCGGCGAACCTCATGGCCGAGTGCCCCAAGTCCATGTGGCCGGCCGTGAAAGCCATGCTCCACAGCGTCTACGACCAGCCCACCCCGACCGCGGTGCACGAACAGTTCGACCGACTCCTGGAGTACACCGACGGGCGCCTGCCTGAGGTCGCCGACCACCTCGGTGATGCCCGCGAGGACCTGCTCGCCTTCACCACGTTCCCCGACGATGTATGGCGACAGATCTGGTCCAACAACCCCACCGAGCGCCTCAACCGGGAGATCCGCCGCCGCACCGACGTCGTGGGGATCTTCCCCAACCGCGACGCCATCATCCGCCTCATCGGCGCAGTCCTGGCCGAACAGACCGACGAATGGGCCGAAGGACGCCGCTACCTCGGCCTCGAAGTCCTCAGCCGATGCCGACTCACACTGACCACCAACACCGACACCAGCTCGCCGACGGAGGTGACCAC
>NZ_JAALDZ010000082.1:0-2659 GCF_014145125.1 Dietzia sp. CQ4
TGTTAGGGACGTGCTTCGGATAGCAGGGTTCTGATGATCGGGTAGCGCGAGTATGAGCATCGGATAGCGGTGCCGGTCCTCGTGTGCTCGTGTCGGTTCTACGCGTGGCAACCAGGCTGCGCGTGGATCCGAACAGGAGGCACGGGTGACTGATTACCGATTGGTGATGTCGCTACTGCTGCAGGACAGGTCCTACCGGGACATCGAGGCGATCGCGGGTTGCTCGCATCGCACGGTCGCGAAGGCGAAGAAGGTCTGCCACGAGCACGGGTTGACCGCCACGAGCCAGGTCGAGGCGCTCAGCGTCGAGGAGATCGACGTCTTGTTCGCCGATGGGCGCAAGACGCCGTCGAAGGAGTTCGTCGCCTTCGACGTGGCGGCTGCCGTGAAGAAGCGCACGGGCAAGAAGAAGCTGCCGCTGCGGGTGCTGTGGGCCAACTACCTCGACACTGACGGCACGCCGGGGCAGCGGCACTACAGCTACCAGCGGTTCTGCCAGATCATCGGCGAGTACGTCGAGGTCAACGAGCTGACGATGCGGATCACGCACGTGCCCGGGCACACGATGCAAGTCGACTGGGCGGGCACGAAGATGGCCATCTTCGATCCCGTCACCGGCACCAAGACCACAGTGTCGGTGTTCGTGGCGTCGCTTCCGTACTCGGGGATGGTCTTCGCCTGCGGCTGCCTGGACGAGAAGATGGCGAACTGGCTCGACGCGCACTTGCAGGCGTTCGAGTACTTCGGCGGCGCGGCGCAGGTGATCGTCCCCGACAACGCCTCCACGGCGTCGAACCAGATCGCCCGCGGTGACCGGGCCCGCGAGGTCAACCGTGAGTACCGGGACTTCCTCGAGTACCACCAGACCGCTGCCGTGCCCACTCGGCCGGTGCGCCCGACAGACAAGGGCAACGTCGAGGCCGGGGTGAAGGTGGTGACCAACTGGGTGATCGGACGGCTGGCCGATCGGCGCTTCGCCAGCCTGGACGATGCGAACGAGGCGATCGCCGCCGAGGTGGAGGCGATCAACGACCGGATCCCGTTCCGCGGCCAGAAGATCAGCCGACGGGAGCTGTTCGCCGAGCATGAGCAGTCGGAGTTGATCGCTCTGCCCGAGGCCCGCTGGCAGCCGGTCATCTGGAAGAAGTCCAAGGTCAACAGGGATTACCACGTGGAGATCGCCACGGTGAAGTACTCGGTGCCCTACACCTTCGCCGGCCAGCACGTCGATGTGAAGATCACCGGCCCCACACTCACGGTCATGGCTGGCGGGGAGGTCATCGCCTCCCACACCGTCTCCGGTAGGCGGCACGCCTTCGTCACCGATCCCGACCATGTTCCCGCGCAGCACCTGCAGACCTCGGACCTATGGTCGCGGGCGTATTTCGTGCGCCAGGCCCACAAGATCGGACCGCACACCGTGGCCGCGATCAGTGAGGTCCTGGATCGCCAGCGGATCGAGGCTCAGGGCTACCGTTCGTGCCAGAACATCCTCGCCCTGGCCCGCGGGGACAACAAGATGCTGCTCGAGCGGGCCTGCGGCCAACTCCTCTCCGAGACCGCACGCCGGGCGATCAGCTACACCGCCGTCAAGCAGCAGCTGGCGGCCCTGAGGACCCAGGCCGCCGCCCGGCCCACCACCACGCAGCCGGCGGTGGCGGCTACGACGGACCGGCTGGAACCGCCGCCGGGTCGGCGAGATACCACCGGGGCGCATCTGGCCGGGCCCGAGCAGTTCAGCCTCGCCGCCCTCACCGGAGGCCCGAGCCCGAGCAGCGGCACCGCGGGGCAGGAGGAGCTGCAGTGACTGATCGTCATCTCACCGACGCCGACATGCCACTGTTCACGCAGCTGCGGATGACCGCGTTCGGCCAGACCGTCATTGACCTGGCCAACGATCCCGCCTGCGACGAGTGGACCTTCTCGGAGAAGATCTTCCACGCCCTGGACAAAGAGATCACGGCCAGGCAGGAACGCCGGACCCAGAAACTACTCAAGGCCTCCAGATCGCCAAACCCTGACGCCTGCGTAGAAGAGATCCGCTACCTGCCTGACCGCAACGTCAACCGCGAGCTAATCGCACGACTTTCCAGCTGTCAATGGATCGACGCCACTCGCAATCTCGTCGTGCTCGGCCAATCCAGCGTGGGCAAGACCTACCTCGCCCAAGCGCTTCTCAATGCCGCGTGCCGAAAGTACTACACCGCGAGATTCTTCCGGCTCGACGACCTGGCCAACCGGCTCGCCGTGCTGGAGCCGACCTCGCAGCGCAGGCTGGACTTCCTCACCGACCTGCACAACTGCGACCTGCTAGTGCTGGACGATTTCCTGACCACGCCGGTGGCCCCGCACACCGCGGCGGAGCTGCTCAACATCCTTGCCGCTCGGGAAGGCCGGGGCTCGACTCTGGTGACCTCGCAGTTCGATCCGCCAGATTGGTACAAGTCGCTCCAAGACGCGGTCATCGCCGAATCGATCCTCAACCGGATCGTCGCCGGCGCCGAGATCATCGCACTCGACGGCCCGAACATGAGACGACACCTCGCCACGGCAACGCCATAGCGGCCCAGCGGTCGGACGGGTGAACTCCGCTATCCGATACCCGTCCGACCGCTACCCGATCATCAGAACCGCGCTTTCCGAAAGGCGTCCCAAACAC
>NZ_JAALDZ010000083.1:0-10957 GCF_014145125.1 Dietzia sp. CQ4
CGCTGACGGTGCCCGCGGTGCCGGCGGCGGCCACCTCGGCGCCCTCGCCCTCGTCGATCACCGGGTTGTCCGGTGTTCCGGCGGGTTCGGCGACCGCGGTCCTGGCCTCGGCAGGCGTCGCGGCCTCGGCCTCGGCGGCCTCCTTCTCCGCGGACGTCTTCTCGCGCTTCGGCTGCTCCAGCCATGCGGCCTCGCGGGGCTCCGGCAGACCGCCGTCGCGGGTGACGGACTCCAGCAGGAGCTGGGCCACGTCCACGACCTCGACCTGACCCTCCAGTTCGGTGCCGTCGGTCTGCGCGGTGGCGCCGTCGGAGAGCATCACCCGACAGAACGGGCAGCCGGTGGCGATCTTGGTCGCCTTGGTCGACAGTGCCTCGTCGACGCGGTCGATGTTGATTCGCTTGCCGACCGTCTCCTCCATCCACATGCGCGCGCCGCCGGCGCCACAGCACATGGAGCGCTGGCCGTGGCGGGGCATCTCCGTGAGGGTCACTCCGGAACCGTCCATGAGCTCACGCGGAGCCTCGTAGACCTTGTTGTGACGGCCGAGGTAGCACGGGTCGTGATAGGTCACGCCGCCGTCGATGGGGGCGACCGGCACGAGTCGCTTCTCCCGCACGAGACGGTTGAGCAGCTGCGTGTGGTGGACCACCTGGTAGTCGCCGCCGAAGTCGCCGTACTCGTTCTTCAGCGCGTTGAGGCAGTGGGCACAGGTCACGACGACCTTGCGCTGACCGGTGGGCACGCCGTCGAAGGCGTTGTTCATGGTCTCGATGTTCTGCTCGGCGAGCATCTGGAACAGGAACTCGTTGCCCGCGCGGCGGGCGGAGTCACCGGTACAGGTCTCACCCTGGCCCAGGACGGCGAACTTCACGCCGGCCGTGTGCAGCAGCGTGGCGACGGCCTGGGTGGTCTTCTTGGCGCGGTCCTCGAAGGCGCCGGCACAGCCGACCCAGAAGAGGTACTCGGTGTCCGAGAAGTCCTCGATGTCCGAGCCGATGACCGGGATGTCGAAGTCGAGGGTCTTCATCCAGTCATCGCGGCCCGAGTTGTTCTGGCCCCAGGGGTTGCCCTTGTTCTCGAGGTTCTTGAACAGGCCGGCGAGCTCGGTGGGGAACTCCGACTCGATGAGCACCTGGTAGCGACGCATGTCGATGAAGTGATCGACGTGCTCGATGTCCACCGGGCACTGCTCGACGCAGGCGCCACAGGTGGTGCAGGACCACAGGGCCTCCGGGTCGATGATGCCGGCGGCCATCGGGTCGTCGGACACGTCGGCGGTGGTGTGGCCGACCAGCGGGCGCTGGGCCTCGAGGCGGGCGGCCTCGGGGATCCTGGCCAGCTTCTTCTCGTCCGGGTTGCCCTCGGCGTCGACGAGTCCCGTCTCCTCGCCCATCGTGGTCTTACCGCCGGCGAGCAGGTACGGAGCCTTGGCGTGGGCGTGGTCACGCAGGGCCATGATCATGAGCTTGGGGCTCAGCGGCTTGCCGGTGTTCCAGGCGGGGCACTGCTCCTGGCAACGGCCACACTCGGTACAGGTGGAGAAGTCCAGCCAGCCCTTCCACGAGAAGTCCTCGATCGCGCCCGCACCCAGGACGGGCTCGAAGTCCTCGTCCGCCTCGGTGCGCTCCTCGATCTTCTCCATGGTCAGCGCCTCGCCGTCCATGGTCATCGGCTTGAGGGCGCCCAGCGCGGTGCGACCGTCGGCATCCCGCTTGAAGTAGATGTTGAAGAACGCGGAGAAGCGGTGCCAGGCGACGCCCCAGGTGATGTTGCGGCCGACGACGTACAGCCAGATCATGCCGGTGAGCAGCTTGATCAGCGCGAAGATGGAGACCATGAGCTCGTTGGCCGGCAGCACCGTGGAGATGGGGCCGGAGACCCAGTCGGTCGACCAGTGGAAGTCCTGGCCTTCGGCGCGGTACAGCGCGAGCTTGCCGGCCTTGACGAAGATCATGCCCAGGCCCTCGAGGAGGACGACGGCCTCCACGAAGTACGCGGCCCTGCGGTCGGAACCGTTGAATCGGTTGAGGCCCCGACGCTGGTTGACCTGGCGGATGATGATGAGCACGGTGATGCCGATGACGGTGCCCAGGCCGAGGAACTCGTCGAGCCCGTGGTACCACGTCTGATCCGACAGCCACGGCCAGCCGCCGCGCGGGTTGAACGTCTGGATGTAGGCCTCGAACCAGACGATCGAGCCGAGCATGAAGCCGATCATGACGAACCAGTGGAAGAAGCCGACCGACCGCTTCCTGGCCATCCTGGTGTGGGCGCCGACCTCGATGATCGTGTTCTTCATCCGTGCGAACACCGGGCCGAACCGGTTGAAGCCGTCCTTCTGCCCCAACATGATGCTCCGCACCATCCTGGACACGCCCCCGATGAAGGAGGCCCAGCAGAACAGACTGAGCAGGACACCGATCGTCCCGAGAGTGATGGTCACGCCTGACATGGTTCGCGGCCTTTCGTCGCACTTCTCGACGCACGAGCACCTGACGACCCCAGGGGTGCCCGTCGACGGTCTTGTCGTTAAAGGTAAGCCACGCGGGCCCCGTCCCACGAGTTGAGGTTCCCCTTAGCGGAGTGCACTCGATTCGTGGGACGGGGCCCGCGGGTCGTTCCGGATCAGTTGGTGCGCAGCGTCAGACCGGGATGCGCGGCCAGGACGTCGGAGATCGGGACCGCCGACAGGCGCGGGACGTACCCGTTCTCCCTGGCCACGGCGTCGGCGTTGGCGCAGGTCCCGGTCTCGGCGACGTTGGACGCGCTGGAGATCCCCAGGGCCTTGTCGCCCGAGAACACGACGCCGCCGCTGTCCCCGGGGAGGGCGCAGAGATCCACCGTGAACGCGTTGGCGATGGTGCGGGAGCCGGCGACGTCGATCATCGCGCCGACCTCGGAGACGGTGCCACAGGAGAAACCGGTCCGGAACCCGGTCTTGCAGGCCTTCTGTCCGACGACCGGGTCGGCTGTCCCGGTGATCGCCTGGGTGGTGTCGGGACCGGCGCCGACCAGGTTGGTGCGGAAGCGGTCGGCGAGCTCCGGGTCGACGGCCACGAGCGCCGTGTCGATGCCGTCGCGCTGGGTCCGCGTCATGGTGCCGAACTCCTCGCCGTCGGCGAACGCGGCGCGGGTGCCGTCGGCCCCCGCACAGTGCGCGGCGGTGACGACGACGGGCGTGCCGTCGAGCTCGCCGTTGAACCCGGTGGAGCACTCGAGGATCCCGCCCGGGACCGCGACGGAGTAGGCGGTGCCCCCGGCGATGGGGCCGGTCGGCGCGGGGCCGTCGGCGCGTGTCTGGTTCTCGGGGACCGGGGTGACGGGGTCGGCCATCGTCTGGCTCATCCCGTCGATGATCGAGCCGGTGCCGGGGGTGAGACCGGACAGGAGCTCGACGATCGTCCGCATCGGGCCCTCGGGGATGACGCCGGTCTGGTTGAGCAGGGCCAGGCTGCCGAGCGATCCGGAGTCGCCACCGGTGGCGGTCGGGCCCGGCGCGCCCGCGCGGGTCGTGGCGGGTTCGAGCCCCTGGGCGGTCGGTTCGCCGTCGGACTGGGTCCCGCCCGCCTCACTGCCGAACGGTGCGGTGTCCCACGCGGGGTCGGGGGCCTCGGTCATGTCGATCTCGGCGAGGTCCTTCAGCCGGGCGGTGAGGTTGCCCAGCTGGGCGGCCTCGCCGCCTCGGGTGGCCACGACCACGGTGTTGCGGGTGGGGTCGACCCGCACCCCGGTGACGAGCGCTCGAAGGTCCTCCGGGAGGTCGTCGACGATCTTGCCCACCTGTCGCTCGCGGGCGGTGAGCTCCTCGGTGGTCAGGGCCACGTCCTGCACGGTGAACCCGGCGTCGGTGGCCTCGGCACGCAGCAGATCGCCGGCCTCCCCGGCGACCACGCCCACCAGGCCCGTGCCCTCCTCGTCCAGCCACACGCCGCCGAAGGAGTCGCGGAACGCCTTCTCCCACCGTGGGCGGGACTCGGCCAGTCGCTCACCGATCCCGGCCTGGTCCAGGAACTGCTCGGGGGTCAGTCCGAGATCCCGGCGCAGGGCCTCGACCAGCGAGGTCAACTGCGATCCGAGCGCCGCGTCGAGGGCGGGGAGCGCCTGCGTCGTCGAGGGCGCCGTGGGGGCGGGAGCAGGGGCGGGGGCCGCGCCGGCGGGAGCCGCGGTGACGACCAGGGCCGCGGCGGCGGTGAGGACGGCGAACTTCGAGGTGGTGCGCATGGTGGCCTTCCGTGATGCACGGTGGACGACTTCAGGTCGACCAGTTGCGGCCAAGATTACGGAGATGTGATTACTGAGTCCAGTGTGACACGTGTGATTAGTGGGATTGATGTGTCATGACGCGCCGACCTGGAGTCCCGGGAAGCGGGCCGAGATCGCACCGACGGTCACCCCGACCATCGTGGGGACCCCGCCGCGGAGGGCGAGCTCGGTCCGCGCCACCTCGCAGCTCGGATAGGGCTGGTCGTTGGTGTCGAAGGCGTTGGAGAGGCTCGTCACGGCCACCGCGCGGGTCTCGGAGAAGACCACGCCGCCGCTGTCGCCCGCGATCGCGCACAGCTCGATCGCGACGTTCCTGACTCCGCCCGGGGTCGCCGAGTCGATCCCGGACACCTTCCCGCACGTGTAACCGGTCCGCTGACCGTACTTGCACAGGATCTGCCCCCTGACCGGGGACTGAGTGCCCGACAGCGGGAGGGGGCGCGCACCGTCGGAGAGGACGTGGGAGTTCCGGAAACGGGGATCGTCCTCGGGGTCGACGGTGATCAGTGCGGCGTCGAGGGCCTCGTCGGCCTCGGTGGACGTGAACGCCCCGAGCCTCGGCGAGCCGGTGCTCTCGGAGACCGTGCCGGGCCGGAACACGGACCGCCCCGTCGCGGGGTCCGTGAAGGAACTGCAGTGGGCCGCGGTGATGTTGACGACCCGTCCGTCGCGGATTCCGTTGAACCCGAGGGAGCACCAGTTGGCGACGGTGCGGGAGGGGGACAGGACGTACATCCGGGTTCCGCCCACCATGGAGTTCGGCAGCAGGGTGCCGGGGTCCGGGATCGTGGGGCTCTGGGTGCCGGGCAGCGTCGCCGTCCCCGACCCGACCGACCCCTGGGCGGGACGGAAGCCGGCGATGCGGACGCCCGCCCCGAGGTCGGCGGGGGGAGTCGGCGCGGCCCCCGAGTCCTCCACCACCACGGTGACGTCGCCGGTGGAGGGGTCCACGTCGATCGCGGTGACCCCGTCCCGCTGGCCCGGGGAAAGGGCGTCCGCCCAGTCCTGTGCCCGCTCCGCCGTCTGGTCGAGCTGCCGGGCCGGGGTGGGTGCGGAGTACACCGTGAACCCGCGGGACCGGGCGTCGGCGATCAACGGCTCCGCCTGGTCGGCGCCCCGGACCACCGCGACCTGGCCGGCGGCTCCGACGATCCTGACGCCGGCGAAGGCCTCGGGGAACCGGACGGTGTAGTCGTCCGAGGCATCGGCCAGGCGGTCGGCCAGGACGGACTGGGTCCGGAAGCCGGCCGGGGTGGTGCCGGCCTCCGCGAGCGCGTCCTCGAGGGACTCGTGCACTATCGCGGGCGTCGCGCGGGAGTCGTCCACCGCCGGGGCGCCGTCGCGTGGCTGGGCCTGGACGGCGATCGGAGCCGCGACCACGACCACGGCGACGAGGGCGCCGATACTCCAGGTGCGGCGGCGGGGGAGGTGGCGCATGGGGTCACTGTTCCTATCGGGACGGGAAGGGAACCGGCCGGGTCCGTGACCGTAGATCGTATGGCCGGATCCACGTCCGCGGGGAATTTCGCCCGGGGTGGTCCGCCGCGGGTCCGGGCGCGGCCTGGATCGGTGGTGGAAGCGGACAGACGCTAGGCTGCGGCACGGCGGCGGCGCGGTTCCGGCCGTGACACCGGCCTGCGGAACCTCGGTCCGAGGTGTCGCCCGAGGCGGGTGGTCCGCGTACACGTAGTCCCCAGCCCTCACGCCGCAGCCCTCAGATCGCCCCCCAGACCGCAGCCCCTGACCGGAGGTCCCATGTCCGACGCCGACGCCGCACTGCACGATGCGCTCGAGTCCGTGGTGGCCCGCAACCCCGGGCAGAAGCTCTTCCGGCAGGCCGTGCACGAGGTGCTCGAGTCGCTCGCCCCCGTGGTCGCGCAGCATCCCGAGTACGTCGAGGGCGGGATCCTCAAACGGATCGTCGAACCCGAACGAGTGGTGTCCTTCCGCGTGCCGTGGGTCGACGACTCGGGAGTGATCCAGGTCCAGCGCGGCTTCCGGGTCCAGTTCAGCTCCGACCTGGGTCCGTACAAGGGTGGTCTGCGGTTCCACCGGTCCGTCGACGAGGACACCCTCAAGTTCCTCGGCTTCGAGCAGGTCTTCAAGAACGCGCTCACGGGCCTGGGGCTGGGAGGTGGCAAGGGCGGCTCCGACTTCGACCCCCACGGTAGGACCGACGGCGAGGTGATGCGCTTCTGCCAGTCGTTCATGGCCGAACTCGCCCATCACATCGGGGCGGACCTGGACGTGCCCGCCGGGGACATCGGCGTGGGCGGCCGCGAGATCGGCTACCTGTACGGCCAGTATCGGAAGATCACGGGCCGGAACGAGGCGGGGGTGATCACCGGCAAGGGGATCGGCTACGGCGGGTCCTGGGCGAGGACCGAGGCCACGGGCTACGGGCTCGTCTACTACGTCCGCGAGATGCTCCGCGAGACCGACTTCAGCCTCGACGGCTCCCGCGTTGTGGTCTCCGGGTCCGGGAACGTGGCCCTCTACGCGGCCAGGAAGGCCACGCAACTCGGAGCCACCGTCGTGGCCTGCTCCGACAGCTCCGGGTACGTGGTCGACGAGAGGGGCCTCGACCTGGACCTGCTCGCCGACGTCAAGGACGTCCGACGCGAGCGGCTCTCGGTCTACGCCGATGAGCGGGGTGACTGCGAGTTCGTCGAGGGGCGTTCGGTGTGGGAGGTGAAGTGCGACATCGCACTGCCCTGCGCGACGCAGAACGAGCTCGACGGCGACGCCGCGCGGACCCTGGCGGGCAACGGGTGCCGCCTGGTGGCCGAGGGGGCCAACATGCCGTGCACCGAGGAGGCCGTCGAGGTGATCCGCGAGAAGGGCATCCTGTTCGGACCCGCCAAGGCCGCGAACGCGGGCGGTGTGGCCACCAGCGGGTTGGAGATGCGCCAGAACGCCGGTCGGCTGCAGTGGGACTTCGAGCGCGTCGACTCCGAGCTCGACCGCATCATGACCAACATCTATGCCACCACGGCCGCGACCGCCGAGGAGTACGGGATGCCCGGCGACCTGGCTGCCGGGGCCAACATCGCCGGCTTCCGCCGCGTCGCGGACGCGATGCTCGCGCAGGGCGTCATCTAGCTCAGGTCGTCCATTCCCCAGTCGGGAAGAGCGTTCCGCACGCATCGCCCGGGAGGCGGGTGTGCGGAACGGTCTTGTCGTTGAGGATGCGGGCGCGCGGGCGGGCGTGCGGGCGCGTGGATGGGCGCCAGGGCGGATTGAGTCGGGTGGGCGCAGGTTTCCGCGTGATCTGGATCACCCCGGGAATGGATCGGGCCGGTCCCCAGTTGTACAGGGCGTCAAACCTCAGCGATCCGGACTCAACTTGGGTTGACGGCGCCACCGCCGAGAGGCAGGGTGGAGTCACTGATCCGAGCCTTGAGCCGGGTCTGCTGAACAACAGAGTTTCGGACCACCCCCCGTCCGCGCGGTAACGGCGCGGAGAGAAGGAGAACATCATGGGACGTGCAGTCGGTATCGACCTCGGCACCACCAATTCCTGCGTCGCCGTCCTCGAGGGCGGCGAGGCCAACGTGATCGCCAACGCCGAGGGGTCGCGCACGACCCCGTCGGTGGTCGCGTTCGCCAAGAACGGCGAGGTCCTCGTGGGCCAGCCTGCCAAGAACCAGGCGGTCACCAACGTCGACCGCACCATCCGCTCGGTCAAGCGCCACATCGGCACGGACTGGAAGTCGGACTCGATCGACGACAAGAACTACACCCCGCAGGAGATCAGCGCGCGCACGCTCCAGAAGCTCAAGCGCGACGCCGAGTCCTACCTCGGTGAGGAGGTGACGGACGCCGTCATCACCGTCCCCGCCTACTTCAACGACGCCCAGCGTCAGGCCACCAAGGACGCCGGCCAGATCGCCGGCATGAACGTTCTGCGCATCGTCAACGAGCCCACTGCGGCCGCACTGGCGTACGGGCTGGACAAGGGCGACAAGGAGCAGACCATCCTGGTCTTCGACCTCGGTGGCGGTACCTTCGACGTCTCCCTGCTCGACATCGGCGACGGCGTCGTCGAGGTCCGGGCGACCTCCGGTGACAACCACCTCGGTGGTGACGACTGGGACCAGCGGATCGTCGACTGGCTCGTGGACAAGTTCAAGGCGCAGAACGGCATCGACCTCACCAAGGACAAGATGGCGCTCCAGCGTCTGCGTGAGGCCGCCGAGAAGGCGAAGATCGAGCTGTCGAGCGGTCAGTCCACCTCGATCAACCTGCCGTACATCACGGTCGACGCGGACAAGAACCCGCTCTTCCTCGACGAGACGCTGTCGCGCTCGGAGTTCCAGAAGATCACGCAGGACCTGCTCGACCGGTGCCGCAAGCCGTTCCAGGCCGTCATCAAGGACGCCGGGATCGCCGTGTCCACCATCGACCACGTGGTGCTCGTCGGTGGCTCGACCCGCATGCCGGCCGTGTCCGACCTGGTCAAGGAGCTGACCGGCGGCAAGGAGCCCAACAAGGGCGTCAACCCGGACGAGGTCGTCGCCGTGGGCGCCGCGCTGCAGGCCGGCGTGCTCCGCGGCGAGGTCAAGGACGTGCTCCTGCTCGACGTGACCCCGCTGTCGCTGGGCATCGAGACCAAGGGCGGCGTGATGACCAAGCTCATCGAGCGCAACACGACCATCCCCACCAAGCGGTCGGAGACCTTCACCACGGCCGACGACAACCAGCCGTCGGTGCAGATCCAGGTGTTCCAGGGTGAGCGCGAGATGGCGGCGCAGAACAAGCTGCTCGGCTCGTTCGAGCTCGCGGGCATCGCCCCCGCACCGCGCGGCGTGCCGCAGATCGAGGTCACCTTCGACATCGACGCCAACGGCATCGTCCACGTGACGGCCAAGGACAAGGGCACCGGCAAGGAGAACACGATCATCATCCAGGACGGCTCGGGCCTGTCCAAGGAGGAGATCGACCAGATGATCAAGGACGCCGAGGCCCACGCGGAGGAGGACCACAAGCGCCGCGAGGAGGCCGACGCCCGCAACCAGGCCGAGTCCACGATCTACCAGACGGAGAAGTTCGTCTCGGAGAACGAGGACAAGGTCCCCGCGGACAAGAAGGAGTCCCTCCAGGCCGCGATCGCCGAGGCCAAGACCGCACTCGAGGGCTCGGACGTCGACGCGATCAAGGCCGCCGTGGAGAAGGTCAACACCGAGGCCCAGGCCGTCGGCCAGGCCATCTACGAGGCCGCCGCGGCAGAGGGTGCCGAGGCCGGCGACCCCACCTCCGCGGGCTCGGCTGACGACGACGTCGTCGACGCCGAGGTCGTGGACGAGGACGAGCCGAAGGGGGACGACAAGTGACCGACGCGACCGGAATCCCTGATCCCGGCGACCCGGAGGCCACCGACGAGGAGGCCGTGGACGAGAAGTTCGTCCAGGACGCTCCAGTCGCCCCCGAGGCCGAGATCGTGGCCGAGGGTGCGGCCAGCGTCGACCCCGACGAGGTCGAGGCGGCCGCCGAGGACGACGAGACTGCCAGAGGTGAGTTCCAGTGACCACACCACACGCGGACGGTCCGGAGACGGACAAGGCCGCCTGGGCTGGCGGTGACGCGCAGGACGTGGCCGCCGCGCAGGCGGTGGACGACAAGACCGGCGCCGCTCCGTCGGAGGCGGTGGAGGGCGAGATCGTCGAGGACGACCCCGCCCCCACCACCGACGGCGCCGCCGGCGACCGGTCGTCCGACGACGACGCCACGTCGGCGCTGCAGGCGCAGCTCGACGAGCGGACGGCGGACCTGCAGCGCGTGTCGGCGGAGTTCGCCAACTACCGCCGCCGCGTCGAGCGGGACCGACAGGCCATCATCGACACCGCCAAGGGCTCGGTCCTCACCGAGCTCCTGACGATCGTCGACGACCTGGAGCGGGCACGGGCGCACGGGGACCTGGAGGAGGGGCCGCTCAAGGCCTTCGCCGACCGGGTCCACGCGGTCCTGGCCTCCCAGGGGGTCGAGTCCTTCGGCGAGGAGGGCGACGCGTTCGACCCGTCCGTCCACGAGGCCGTGCAGGACGAGTCGGAGGGCTCCGAGCCCGTGCTGGGCACGATCCTGCGCAAGGGCTATCGCCACGGCGAGCGGACCCTGCGGTCGGCGATGGTCACCGTCCGCTGATCCGCTCGTCCTCCACCGCCGCCGGTGTGCGGTCACCCGCACACCGGCGGTCGAGGTGGAAAAGTGAGACTTCGGGTAAGTAGGAACTGATCAGGAACCGATAGGGAAAGGAGGCGTCTGGTGAGTCAGCGCGAATGGGTCGAGAAGGACTACTACGCCGAACTGGGCGTCTCCAAGTCCGCCACGGCGGACGAGATCCGCAAGGCGTACCGCAAGCTCGCGAGCGACAACCACCCGGACAAGAACCCGGGGAACAAAGCCGCCGAGGAGAAGTTCAAGCGGGTCGGCGAGGCCAACAGCGTCATCGGCGACCCCGCCAAGCGCAAGGAGTACGACGAGTTCCGGGCGCAGGTCTCCTCCGGCGGGTTCGGCGGATTCGCGCCTCCCGGTGGGGGCCGATACACCACCACCGGCGGTGACTTCGACATCGGCGACCTCTTCGGAGGGGCCGCGGGTGCGGGCGGAGCCGGTGGGGCCGGGGGCTTCTCCGATCTCTTCGGCGGCCTGTTCAACCAGGGCGGCGGCCGCGGCGGCGGGGCCGGCGCGGGCC
>NZ_JAALDZ010000084.1:0-24744 GCF_014145125.1 Dietzia sp. CQ4
CCCCGCCGCCGCCACGCTCGCCCGCCGGCTGGCCCGCGGCCCCCGCCGCGCCCTGGAACTCACCAAGAAGTCGGTCACCGGGGCCACACTCGCCGAGCTGGACGCCGCGCTGGCCCGCGAGCACGAGGGACAGTGCGAGCTCCTGGTGTCCGACGACTTCGCCGAAGGGGTCGCCTCGATCCTCGAGAAGAGACGCCCCGACTTCTCCTGACCCGGTCCTCCACCCCCACCGCCCACGAAAGGCCGAATCATGACCACCGCCACCATGGACCCCGTCGCGGAACTCCACGCCGCCCGTCGCAACCACTGGAACACGTGGGTGGCCACCCACGCCGAGATGAACCCCGACGGCGAGGCGCTGCGCTACCTCGGCCAGACCACCACCTGGTCGCAGCTACACGAGCGCAGCGGTCTCTTCGCTGACGCGCTGGCCCGTCGTGGGGTCGCCAGGGGTGATCGGGTCATGCTGATCACCCTCAACAACCCGGAGTTCGTCGAGGCGGTGCTCGGCATCAACCGGTTGGGTGCCATCGCGGTGCCGGTGAACTTCCGCCTCACCCCGGCCGAGCTGGCCTACCTGGTGAGCGACTGCGCGCCGAAGGTCGTCGTCACCGACGCCCTGCTCGCCCCGCTCGTCGGGGCGATCCGTGCCCAGGGTGAGGAGCCGGGAGACCACATCGTCATCGGGGGCGAGTCCGGAACGGAGGACCAGACCACCTTCGCCGACGCGCTGGCCGAGGAGGGCGAACCGCATCCGCCGGTCGACGTCCCGGAGGACTCCACCGCCCTCATCATGTACACCTCGGGCACCACGGGTCGGCCCAAGGGCGCGATGCTCTCCTACGAGAACCTCACCGCCCAGTCCCTGACCTGTATCCGGGTGTTCCGGCTCTTCGACGAGGAGGGGCGCGCACTGTGCGCGGCCCCGATGTTCCACATCGCGGCGCTCGGTTCGATCGCCCCGAGTCTCCAGCTCGGCGGCGTCACGGTGGTCCACCCCCTGCAGGCCTTCGACCCGTCCGCCCTGCTCGACACCCTCGAGGCGGAGCGGATCACCAGCGTCTTCCTCGTGCCGGTGCAGTGGCAGGCCGTCTGCGCCGAGCAGAAGGCCCGCCCGCGGACGCTCGTGCTGCGCAACATCTCGTGGGGTGCGGCCCCGTCCACGGACACGATCCTGCGCGCCATGTCCGAGACGTTCCCGGACGCCCTCAACTGCGCGGTGTTCGGCCAGACCGAGATGAGCCCCATCACCTGTGCGCTCGACGGTGACGACGCGATCCGCAAGCTCGGGTCGGTCGGCAAGGTCATCCCCACCCTGCAGGCCCGTGTGATCGACGCGTTCGGGGAGCCGGTCGGTCCCGGCGAGGTGGGCGAGATCGTCTACCGCGGACCCACCACCATGTCCGGCTACTGGAACAAGCCCGCGGAGACCGCGGAGGCCTTCGAGGGTGGCTGGTTCCACTCCGGTGACCTGGTCCGGATGGACGACGAGGGCTTCGTCTACGTCGTGGACCGCAAGAAGGACATGATCATCTCCGGCGGCGAGAACATCTACTGCGCCGAGGTCGAGAACGTCATCGCCGGCCACCCCCGGATCCGTGAGGTCGCGGTGATCGGTCGCAAGGACGAGAAGTGGGGCGAGGTGCCCGTCGCGGTGGTCGCCCAGCACGAGGAGGAGGGCCGCGCGGACATCACCCTCGACGAGCTGACCGGGTGGCTACGCGACAAACTGGCCGGCTTCAAGCTGCCCAAGCACCTCGTGCACGTGGAGGAGCTGCCGCGCAACGCCAGCGGCAAGGTGGTCAAGGGCGCGCTCCGCTCGGAGCACGGCTCCACGGGTGTCTGACCCGGCGGCCGAGTCGACGTCGGAACCCGGATACCACTGACATGGTCTTCCAACTCCCCGCGGGCCGAGGCCCGGTGGTCGATCTGGCGGGACAGGTCGGATCGCTGGTCGGCTACTCGGTGTTCACCCTGCTGAGCTGCGTGCGCACGGTCGCCACGGGGCGGCTCTCGCTCGCCGAGACCCGCGACCAGGCCCTGTTCGTCGCGCGGGTGTGCTCGGTGCCGGCGTTGCTATTGATGCTGCCGGTCGGCGTGCTCGTCGCCGTGTCGGTGGGGGAGTTGGCGGGCCGACTGGGGGCGGCCGGGTACGCGGGCGCCGTCGTGGCCTTCGTCGTGGTGGGGCAGGCGTCGGCGCTGGTCTGCGCGCTCATGCTGGCCGGGGTCGGCGGCTCGGCCATCTGCGCGGACCTGGGCTCCCGCACCATCCGCGAGGAGGTCGAGGCCATGGAGGTCATGGGGCTCGACGTGATCGAGCGGCTCGTGGTGCCCCGCGTCATCGCGACCGTGCTGGTCTCCCTGGTGATGTGCGCCCTGGTCACCGCGATGGGGGTGACCGCGTGTCTGATCTATCAGGTGTACGGCCAGGGGGAGTCGGCCGGGGCGTTCCTGTCCACGCTCAGCGCGTACGGCCGCCCGTCCGACCTGTGGATGGCGATGGCCAAGTCGGTCGCGTTCGCGGTGGTCTCGGCCCTGATCGCGACGTTCAAGGGACTGCACGCCAGAGGCGGGTCGAGCGGGGTCGCGGACGCGGTCAACGAGACGGTGGTCCTGGCCTTCGTCACCGTGTTCGTGATCAACACCGTCCTGTCGGCGGTCTACGGGCTCGTCGTGCCGTCGGTCGGGAAGTAC
This sequence comes from Dietzia sp. CQ4, assembly GCF_014145125.1. Classification (NCBI taxonomy): domain Bacteria; kingdom Bacillati; phylum Actinomycetota; class Actinomycetes; order Mycobacteriales; family Dietziaceae; genus Dietzia; species Dietzia sp. CQ4. The sequence continues at coordinate 2,695 of NZ_JAALDZ010000084.1, forward strand.
TGACATGGCCTCGCTCCGGGTGACCGACACCAGCGCCGTGCAGAAGCTCCGGGCGTCCCGGCCCGCCGCGGGCCTGGCACGGGCCTCGTCGGGGATGGCGGAGGTCGGCCGCCACGTGAGCTTCGCGGGCCGGGTCATCCTCACGCTGCCCACCGCGCTCGTGCGGTACCGAAAGCAGGTCGTCAAAGAGGTCGTCGACGTGGGCTTCGGCTCCAACTCGCTGATCGCGGGCGGCGGCACCATCGGGATCGTCCTGGCCATGTCCGCGGTCGCGGCGATCATGGTGGGCGTCGAGACCTACCGCGGGCTCGACCTGATCGGCATGACGAGCCTGTCCGGGATGCTCTCGGCGATGGCCAACACGCGCGAACTCGCGCCCGTCGTGGCCTCCATCGCCCTGGCCGCCAAGGTGGGCACCGGCTTCACCGCCCGGCTGGGCTCGATGCGGATCTCGGACGAGATCGACGCCCTCGACGCGATGTCCGTGCCGACGATCCCCTACCTGGCCGGGACCCGGGTCATCGCCACGATGATTTGCATCGTGCCGCTGTACGCCGTCGGACTGGTGGCGACGTACATCGCCACACGGGTGGTGGTGGTGCACGTCAACGGCGGCTCGGCGGGTACCTACGACTACTTCTTCCACATCACCCTGGGACCCGAGGACGTCCTCTACTCGCTGATCAAAGCGGTGGTGTTCGCCCTGGTGATCGTGCTCGTGCACTGCAGCTACGGGTATCACGCGACGGGCGGCCCCGAGGGCGTCGGGCGGGCCGCGGGCCGTGCGCTGCGGACCAGCATCCTCCTCATCGGGTTCATCGACATCGTGCTCACCTTCGCCCTGTGGGGCCTGGTGCCCGAGGTCCCGGCGTTGGGGATCACGTGAGGCGGCGTGTGGCGGGACCGACGGCTGAGCGGACGCTGGCGGTCCGCGGGCTGGTCGCGACTGTCGTGGCCGTGGTGCTGGCGGGGTTCCTCGTCGCACGGGGCGCGGGCGTCCTCGACCCGGGGGCGACGGTGACGGCGGTGCTGCCCTCGGAGGCGGGCCGGGTCCCGGTCCACGCCCCCGTCCATCACCTCGGGGTGAAGGTGGGTGACGTGCGGGCGTCCATGGGTGAGGTCTCAGATGACGTCTCGGGTGGCGCCCCGACCGACGCCCCGACCGACGCCCCGGGCGGCGACGGTGAGCCGGGCACCAGGGTGGAGATGCTGATCGCCCCGGAGCACGCGGAGCGCATCCCCTCCGACGTCGTCGTCCGTGCGGTCCCGCGGACACTGTTCGGGGACGTGCGCCTGGACCTGGTGACCCCGGGCGAGCCGGGGACGACGCGCCCCGCCGGAGGGCTCGACAGCGGAGACGTCCTGGCCGCCGACCGCTCCGAGGAGGCCGTGCTCCTCTACGACGTGTTCACCCGCGCGAGCGACCTGCTGGTCTCCATCGAACCCGACCGTCTGCAGGTCACGCTCACCGCACTCGATCGGGCCCTCGACGGCCGGGGCGAGATGCTGGGGAGGGTCATCGGGGACGTGGACCGGGCGGGTGGGCACCTGTCGCCCGCGCTGGAGGAGACCGCCGGTGCGTCCTCCGCCCTCGCCTACCTCACCGAGGACCTGGCCGCGGCCGGCCCGGTGATCCTCGAGACCCTGCAGGAGGCGACGCGGCTCTCGCAGATCGTGGTGGACCGACCCGATTCGCTCGGCCGGCTGCTCGACGCGGGCCTGGCGGTCACCGGGTCGGGCGCGCACATGGCCGACCGGACCGTGACGGGTGCGATCCGACTGGTCGACGACACCGGGGTGGTGTTCGACCGGACCGCCCGGAACCCGCACGGGGTCATCCGGACCCTCTACGCCATGCGCCCCATGGGGGAGGCCGGGGAGGCGGCGTTCTCCACGGGGCGGTTCAACATCACGGCGGTCCCGTCGTTCTCCGACCCCATGCCGTACGGGCCCGAGGACTGCCCCCGCTATCCCGACCTGGCGGGGTCGACGTGTTCGGGTGCGGCGTCCCCCCGCCGCGGGACCGGTCTCACGGTCGCCGCCGCCTCGGAGCGGGACCTGATCCGGGAACTCCAGGCGGCCGCCGCGTCCGAGCCCGGATCGCCCGTGCCTCCGCCCGCCGATCCCGAGGTCGCGCCCGATGCCGCGGCGTGGACCATGCTCGGTCCGCTCGTGCGGGGCACCGAGGTGACGATCCGATGACGAGTCACCGCGGTCTGCGTCCGGCCCTGGGGCTCTTCGTCTACTGCCTGGTCGGGGTCCTGTGCACGGTGCTGGTGGTCAACACGCTCCGGGTGCCGATCGGCTGGGGAGCGCGGGCGTACGGCGCCGAGTTCACCGACGTCGGCGGGCTCGGCCCGGGCTCCGAGGTCACGGTCGCCGGCGTCCGCGTGGGCCGGGTGCTCGGCGTCGAGCGTGAGGTCGGCCCCGGTGGCGAGATCATCGCCGTGGTCGACTTCGAGGTGGGGCGCGCGAGCCCGGTGACCGGTGGTGCCCGCGCGTCGGTCCGATACGGGGACATGCTGGGCATCCGCTATCTCTCCCTCGATCCCCCACCGGACGGCGGACCGGCCGTCGGCGGTGCCGACCCGCTGCCGGAGGGGACGCGCATCCCGCTGGAGGCCACCACCGATCCCGTGGACCTCACCGCGCTCGTCAACGGGTTCAAGCCGCTGTTCGAGGCGGTGCGGCCGGACGAGGTCAACACCCTCTCGCGCACCGTGGTCGCCGCGTTCCAGGGTGAACCGGGTGCCATGGACGTCCTGCTCGCCCGCCTGGCGCTGCTGAGCCGGGACATCGTCGGCAGACAGGACGTGTACACCCGGCTCGCGGACAACATCATGGCGCTCAACACCACGCTCACCGAGCGGGAGGAGGACCTCCAGCGGCTGGTCAGGGGACTCGACACCGTCTCCGGGGCGCTCGCGGACGGCGGCGGGAACGACCTCGCGGTGCTCATCGAGCGCGGGGACGCGGCCACCGCGACACTGGCCTCGATGCTCCGCGAGACCGAGCCGGATCTCCGCGCGAGCGTGGACGCCACTCGTCACACGACCGACGGGTGGATCCCCAACACCCCGGCGTTCGACACCGCGATGGGCAAGGCCCCGCTGTTCGCCCGGGAGGTCAACGCCCAGGCTCAGAAGGGTGGCTTCCTGGCCCTCTACATGTGCAACTTCACGGTCAAGTGGGACGACTGGGAGACCAGCCTGTTCGGCTACCGGAACTCGGGGGCGTGCCGATGAGTCCGATCACCATGGTGCGGGAGAGTCTGGTCGACCTCGTCCGCGACCCGAGGCACACCCGTCGCGGCAACACCGTCTTCGTGGGAGCCACATCGATCCTGCTGGTCATCGCGGTCTTCGCGGCGAGCATGGCCCTGCCCCGACTGTGGTACGTCCTGCGCACCGACCACTACGCGGCCGAGTTCGCCAACGCCGGGGGGTTACGGACGGGGGACCCGGTCCTGGTGGCCGGCGTGCCCAGTGGCCGCGTGGACTCCCTGACGTTGGAGCACGGGCTGGCGGTGGTGGGGTTCCGGCTCGACCGGGGCCAGGACCTGGGCGAGGCGAGCACCGCCACGATCGGTCTCAAGTCGATCCTCGGGAACCGGTTCCTCGAGGTCACGCCGGCGGGCGGCGGGGACCTGGGCCCGCGACAGCGGATCGGGGTGGAACGCACCACCTCGCCCTACATGATCGACGACATCGGGGGGGCGGTCACGGACCTGGCCGAGGAGCTCGACACGACGGCCGTCAGCGCGATGATCGACAGCCTGGACAGCATCCTGCCGCAGGACGCCGGGGCCGCCGGTCAGTCGATCGACGACGTCTCCGCGGCCCTGGGTCTCCTCGCCCGCGAGGACGCGCGGATGTCCGGCGTGGTCACCACGACCCGCGAGCTGGCCGGGGTCCTCGTCTCGCAGGAGGCGAGTATCCGAGCTCTGACCGACCAGTCACTCGTCCTGGTCACCGTGCTCACCCAGCGCCGTGAGGCGCTCAGCTCGCTCGTGTCGTCGCTGGAGGAGCTCGCGACCCGGGTGCGGGTGCTGCTCGACGAGGAGGCCGAGGACGTGGACCGGTTGCTGGGCAACATGCGCTCGATCAGCGAGACCTACCAACGGAACATCGACGCGATGGACGAGGTGCTCACCCGGATGCCACCCGGGCTCCGCGCGGTCACGGACGCGACCGGTAACGGACCGTGGACGGACGTCGCCACACCGACCGGCCCGATCCCGGATTCGGCGCTCTGCGCCCTGGGGGTGATGGACGGATGCAACTGAGACGCGTGAGCCGGGCCAGGGTCGTGGCGATCCTCGCCATCGCCCTCGCCGCCGTCCTGGCGCTGGGTTATCTGCTCTCCGACGCCCGGGGAGACGCCGGTCGCCAGGTGATCACGGCCGAGTTCGCCTCCGCCGAGGGCGTGTACATCGGTTCGCAGGTCCGGATCGTGGGGGTCGAGGTGGGGATCGTCGAGAAGGTCGAGCCGACGGGGGACCTCGCACGGGTGCGGCTCTCACTGGAGCCCGGTACGCGGTTGCCCGCGGACGTGGGGGCTGTGGTGATGAACCCGGCCGTCATCGCCGACCGGTTCGTCGAGCTCACCCCCGCCTACGTGGGCGGGCCGACGTTCCCGGACGACGGGGTGATCCCGGCCGAGCGGACGCGGGCACCCCTCGACTTCGACGAGTTCGTCTCCAGCCTGGACACCCTGAGCTCGGCGTTCTCGCCCGGAGCCGACGAGGTGGCACGTGGTCTCGACCGGGGGGCCGAGGCCCTCGACGGCCGGGGGGAGACGCTGAGCCGGGCCATCAGGAACCTGTCCACGGTCTCGGCGGTGGGCGGGGACCGGGCCGAGGATCTCGACGCGATCGTCACCGAGCTCGCGGTGCTGATGGACGCCGCGGGCGGTCGCGACCAGACCATGCGCGACCTCGTGCTGGGACTCGACGACCTGGGTCGGCAGCTCCGGGACGACCAGATCGACGTGGCGGCCCCGGCGGAGGACCTCCGTGTGATCCTCGACGAACTCGACGCGATCGTCGCCGCGCGCGGGGACGACATCACCGCGACGACCACCGCGACCCGCGAGGTGACGGCGTTGTACGCCCGCCACCGCGCGGACTTCGCGGAGTTCCTGGATCTGTACCCGGTGATGATGGAGAACCTCGCGGCCGGGATCGGACCCGACGGCCGGGCGCGCATCCGCCTCAACGTCTCGTCCAACATCACCCACTTCGCCCGTGGACGCGAGCTCTGCCAACGCGAGCCGCTCCCACTGTGCACGGGCGCCGGCCTGACCAACCCGCTCATGTTCCCGGTCGAACAGAGTGACCCGATCGGCCTCCTCGGGGCGTTCGACCGGGTCGCGGGGGGTGGGTGAGCGCCATGCGTGAGACCAGAACCCGTCCGCACCTGGTGCGCGGACTCGTGGCCCTCCTCGGGTTGGTGTTGCTCGGGGGAGCGGCGACGGTGGCCGTGAACACCCCGCAGCTCGCACTCCAGTCCGTTCCCCTGGGGATGGACACCGGGGAGGGTTCGGCGGACGTGGAGATGCGATTCGAGCGCGCCGACCGGCTCGCACCCGGTGCGGAGGTCCGCTACGGCGGACGCCTCGTCGGCCGGGTCCGCAGTGTCGGCACCGACGGCACGGAGGCCGTGATCGGTGTCCGACTCGAGGGCGACTCCGGCGTCCCGGCCGGCGTGTTCGCCGAGATCCGCCTGCCTACCGCCCTCGGTAGCCCGTTCATCGCGCTCACCCCGCCGGAGGCGCCCGCGATCGTTGCGCTGCTCGAGGACACGGGGTTCGTTCCGCGGGCGCACACCGGCGTCGGTCCGGATCTCGAGTCCAGCCTCGCCTCGCTGGGCCTGCTGCTCAACGGGAGCGGGATCGCGCAGCTCGGTTCGGTGATGGAGGAGCTCACCGTGGCCCTGGACGGGCGCGGTGAGGAGATCGGGCGCATCCGGGAACGTGGGGACCGCGCCCTGGAGTTGTACGAGGCGAACCGCGACGAGATCGACCGGACCATCCTCGCCCTGGACCGGGTCAACGCCTCGCTCGCCGGTCGCCGCGAGCTCATCGACCGCGGAATGCAGGTGTCCGCCGACCTCGTCTCGGAGGCGGCGGCAAGTCGGGAGACGATCACCGCACTCATGGACACCACCACAGCCCTGACCGTGCAGGTCGAGCAGTTCACCTCGGCCACGGACGGGCGCCTGACGCCGTCTTTGCGAACACTGACCGTCCTGCTCGAGGACATGGAGGGCTTCGGGGACGAGGTGGCCCCCACCCTCGACGCCCTGCAGCGCTTCGTCACCAACTTCGACATCGCGATCCGCGGCGACCACATGATGTTCGACGGCGCGCTCGACCTCCCTGGGTCGCTGGATGCCATGGGTACCGGCGGCGAGGCGCGCGCGGGTCGACCGCTGCCGCTCGGTGCCACCGGACCCCCCGACGCCCAGCCTCCGGTGGGGGGTGCGCGGTGAACCGTCACATCATCGCCCAGGCGCTGCTGTTCGCGCTCATCTCCGTGGTGGCCATCGGCTACGGCATCCGGTACATCGGGGAGGACGCGGACGTGGCGAGCGGCTTCCGGGTGGTGGCACACGTCGAGGACGCGCGGGGTGTCGGACCCGGGGTGCGCGTGACGTATCGCGGCGTCGACGTGGGCGAGGTCCAGGACGCCGTGCTCGACGGGGTCGGCGGGGTGCAGCTCCGGTTGAGGATCATCGACGGCACCCTGATACCCGCCAGCGCCCATGCCCGGGTGGTGACCAGTACGGCGCTGGGAGACAACCGGCTCGACGTCCGGCCGACGAGTGGCGCCGGCCCATACCTGGGAGAAGGTGGTGAGTTGCTGGTCCCCGAGGACGAGCAACCAGCGGCGATCGAGCATCTCATCGCGGACATCGACACCTCGCTGCGGGCACTGGACCCGGAGTCACTGGCCTCGTTCGGGGACAGCGTGGCCACCGCGCTCGAGGGCAACGGCCCGCGGCTGGGCGCGATCCTCGAGGACACCGCGCTGCTCACGGCGGTGTTGTCCGAGCGGGCACCCACGTTCCGCGGGCTCGTCGGCGACGGGCTCGTGACCGTACGTGCACTGGCGGCCCGCCCGGATCCCCTCAGCGGCTCGGCCTCGGTGGTCCGCGACGTCGCCGAACAGCTGGCCCGCCGCGAGGACACCCTCGTGTACCTCCTCGACCGCTCACCCGAGGCGATGATTCGCGCGCAGGAGCTCCTCGACGCCAACCGGGATGACGCGGCCGGTCTGCTCGCCAACACCCTCGTCGTCACACCAGTGTTCCGGGATCGGGGACCCGCCTGGGAGGCCGGTCTCACCCAGGGCGAGCGGGGACTTCGCGCCCTGGCGGGGACCGTGCGGGACGGGCGCGCCGACTTCCAGCTGGTCGCCACCCAGGGGCCGGTGTGCGTGTACCCGTACGAACCCCGCGACGTCCTCGACCACTCCCCGCGAGAGCCGAACCTGCGGCTGTACTGCCCACCGGGCGAGGACCTCGAACAGCGGGGGTCGCGGGCGGCTCCCCGACCGAACGACGAGGGGCTGGCGGGCGCGACCGAACCCGGCACCAGGATCGGCCCGGACATGGCCGTCGACCCCCTGCTCGTCCCGACCGGCAAGGAGATCGCCGCGTACTGGGCGACGATGATGGAAGGACTGCGTCATGGCGGCTGAGGCACCCAGGGAGGACAACGTCCCGGAGGGCAGGGCCCGGGAGAACAACGTCCCGGAGGACAAGGCCCGGGCGGACACCTCCACGGTGGACGACGATCCCGTGGAGGGCACGACCCCCCCGCGGAGGAACTCCGCTCGCATCGTGAGCGCTGTGGTCGTGGTGGCACTGGTGGCCGCGTGTGCCTGGTTGGGCTACCTCGTGTGGTCGGACCACCGGGAGGACGAACTCCGACGCAGCGCGGTCGAGGACGCCACCCGCCTGGTCGTCCAACTCGCCTCCTACGACCACGCCGACGTGGACGCCAACATCGAGGCGGTCGTGGCGGACGCCACTCCGGAGTTCGCCGACCGCTATCGCGAGGTCTCCGAGGGGCTGCGCGAGTTGCTCACCAACGGACAGGGCACCTCGACCGGAACCGTGACCCACGCGGGGGTTCAGAGCGTGGACACCGGCAGCGCCGTGGTGCTGGTCTTCCTGGATCAGGAGATCACCAACGTCACCGTGCCCGAGGGCCGGGTCGACGCGAGCCGCATGGTCGTGACCCTGGTCCGCGACGGGAACCGCTGGCTGCTCGACTCCGCCGAACTGGCCTGATCCGACACCGCCGAACCGGCCTGATCCGACACCGCCGACCGAACGACACCGATACCCGAGGAGAACCGCCACGTGATCACCGAACTGCACCGCAATCCCGCCCCGCCCACCCCACGCCGTCGACCGCCCGTCCTCCCCGACGCCCTCGACTCGATCGGTGCGGCCGGCGGGGTCGCCAACGTCATCATGCAGTTGTCCTGGCCCGAGGTGGGCTGGGGGGTACGCGAGAGCCGGGTGGACACCGGCAACGTCTACAAGAGGCCCTTGAAGCGGGCCCGGACGACCTTCCAGTACCTGGCGGTGGCCACGCTGGGGAGCGACGACGACAAGCGCGTCTACCGCGAGGAGGTCACCCGCATCCACCGTCGGGTGCACTCGACACCCGACAGTCCGGTCAAATACAGCGCGGTGGACCCGAAGCTCCAGATGTGGGTGGCCGCCTGTCTGTACGTGGGATTCGAGGACGTCTTCGAGTGGCTGCACGGACCCATGACCGAGTCCGACCGCGAGGCCTTCTACCGCTCCGCCCCGTCTCTGGGGACGACGCTCCAGGTGCGCGCCGACCAGTGGCCGGCGACGCGGGCGGAGTTCGACGACTACTGGCACGAGGGCAAGTCCCGGATCCGATTCGACGACCCGGTACGCGAACACCTGGTGGGTCTGACGGAGCTCCGGATGCTGCCGCAGCCCACGACGGTCCTGTTCGGGCGCCTGAACAAGTGGGTGACGACCGGGTTCCTGCACCGCGAGTTCCGCGACGCGCTGGGGCTGGCGTGGGACCCGCGGGACCAGCGGCGCTTCGAGCGGTTCCTGGCGCTCACCGCGGCGGCCAACCGGATGCTCCCGTACCCGGTCCGGACCCTCACCTACCGGGTGCTGCTGCTGGACCTGAAGTGGCGCCTGCGAACCGGACGGCCGCTGATGTGACGTCCCGGGGCTCACGTCGGAGATGAGACGGCGGAGGCCGGGGCGGTGTCGCCCCGGCCTCCGGTGGTCGCGGGTCGGACCCGCGCGACGAGTGCCGGGTGGTCAGGTCTGCGCGGCGAGTGCCGGGTGGTCAGGCCTGCGCGACCAGCGTCGGGCCCCGGTCCTCGTCGCGGTCCTCGTCCCACACGCCGGCGCGCTGGAGGTGCGCGATGAGCAGGTCGGCGCCGTTGGTGAACTCCCTGTCGACCACGGCGTGGGCCGTCTCCACGTCGCCGGTGCGCAGCGCCTCGAGCATCCGCCTGTTGTCCTCGAGCGCGGTGGACCGCCAGTCCGGATCCTCGGCGTAGAGCCGGTAGGGCATGTAGCGCGCGGCGTTGTTGAGGAAGCGGGACAGCTTGTCCGACCGGGACGCCCGGTTGATCGAGCGGTGGATGGCGTACTGCGCGCTCACCACACGGTCCGGATCGCCCGTCACGGCCGCCGCCTCGAAGTCCTCCACCAGGCGGGCGTGGTGCTCGAGGGCCGCCTGGTCGAACCGGGTGATGGCACGGTCGACGATCCGCTTGGACAGCCGGGCCTGCAGCCAGAAGATGTCCTCGACGTCCTGCCTGCTCATCGGCGAGACCAGGTAACCGCGTCGCGGGACCAGATCGACCAACCCCTCCCCGCGCAGGGTCAGCAGGGCCTCGCGCACCGGGGTCACGCTCACCCCGAGAGCGGCCGCGGTCTCGTCCAGACGGATGAAGTCCCCGGGGCGCACCTCGCCGCTCATGATCCGGGTCCGGACGTGGTCCGCGACCTCCTCGGAGAGCTGCGGACGCTGCGCGAGTCGTGTTGCGGCCATATCCGCCACCTCATCTCCGGGGATCACGAACGACCGAGGGGCCTCGGCCGAGAATCGAAATCAAATATATCCGAGGAGTGTGCGATTGCCCAGCAGGGGTGAGCGCCTCTCCCCCGCTGTATGGCCCCGGTGGAGGGTCTCGCGCATCGCACCGGCCCGGGGGAGGTGGGCGTTTCGCCCGCGTGTGCCGACGTGCCGGGCGAGACTGGGGGCATGACCTCATCCGAGACCCGTCCAGCCGTCCGCACCGAGCGCCGCGATCACATCCTGCTCGTCACCCTCGACCGCCCCGAGGCCCGCAACGCCGTCAACGGCGAGGTGAGCACGCTGCTCGGGCGGGCCCTGGACGAGGCGGACACGGACCCGGAGATCCGGGTGGTCGTCCTCACCGGGTCGGGGGAGCAGTCGTTCTGCGCGGGTGCGGACCTCAAGGCGATCTCCCGTGGAGAGGACATCTTCCCGGCGGAGAACCGCCAGTGGGGTTTCGCGGGCATGATGCAGCATCACGTCTCCGTGCCGGTGATCGCCGCGGTCAACGGCACCGCGCTGGGCGGGGGCTGCGAGATCGCGCTGGCGTGCGATCTCGTGGTGGCCGCCGATCACGCGGTCTTCGGACTGCCGGAGGTCAGGCGGGGCCTCATCGCGGCGGCGGGCGGTGCGTTCCGGCTGCCGGCTCAGCTGCCCCACCGGGTGGCCATGGAGATGATCCTCACCGGTGAGCCGGTCACGGCCGAGCGCGCACTGGACCTGCATCTGATCAACCGGGTGGTCCCGGCCGGGGACCTGCTCGACGCGGCGCTCGAGCTGGCCGGCGTGATCGCCGCCAACGCCCCGTTGGCCGTCCAGGCCAGCAAGCGCGTCGCGCTGGGCATCAGCGACGGGACACGCCCGGCGGAGGACGACCGCTGGAAGGTCAGTGACACGGAGATGATCACCGTCATGACGTCGGAGGACGCCATGGAGGGCCCGCGTGCGTTCTCGGAGAAGCGGGCTCCGGTCTGGAAGGCGCGCTGAGACCCATCCCACATCCCGACCGGATGTGCACCCCGCCCGCCCGCACTACATTTCCTTCATGGGAGCCCAGTTCAGGTCAGCGGTGATCGAGGAGGACCTCCAGGTCCTCGACTCCGAGAGTCGGGAGCTCACGCCCAGGGCGTCCGAGCTGCTGGCCCACCGATCAGCGGACGTCGCTGCCGACGAGGTGCGCAACTGTGTGATCCGGACGCGCACCCGTCCGGCCCACACGGCCTCGGGCCTGCGCTCCGGGCTGCACGAGGCGCGCGAGGGACTGCGCCGGGTGGGCGAGGGCCGCGGCCTCACGGTGGCGGCCGCGGGAGCGGTCCCGCTGGTCCCCCCGGGGTCGGCGCTGGTCGACGAGAGCCCCCGGATGCGCCGGCTGCTGGCGGACTACGAGTTCCTGGCCCGCGGTCAGATCTACTGCGGCACCCGGATCCGGGTGGATGCCGTGGACACCGACGAGGCGGTCGCCCTGGCGTGCCGGATCGCCCCACACCTCCCGGTGTTCCTGGCGCTCACCGCGAGCTCGCCCTTCCTCCGCGACGGATCCGACTCCGGGTACGCCAGCTGCCGCTCGGTCGCCGCGTCCCAGTGGCCGACCACCGCGCCGGTGGCGGGCGTGTGCTCGGCGCACGACTACCACGCACTCGTCGACGACCTCGTCGGCAGCGGGGTGATCACCGACGCCTCGATGGTCGGCTTCGGGATCCAACCCGGCGCGGACGGGCGGTCGGTGGAGATCCTGGTGTGCGACGCGTGCCCCTCCGCCGACGCCACTGCCCTCGTGGCCACCCTGTTCCGGGCGCTGGTCGAGCGCGAGGCCGAGGCCCTGGCGCGGGGTGCGGAGCCGTCCGCACCCGTGGAGACCAGGCTCCGGGCCGCGTTGTGGCGCGCCGCGAGATCCGGTCTCGAGGGCGCCCTGGTCGACCCGGTCACCTTCCGCCCCCGTCCGGCGGCCGACGTCATCACCGACCTGGTCGACTCCCTGGCCGAGCAGCTGTCCGGCACGGGGGACCTGGACACGGTGCGCGCGCTGGTCGACGACGCGCTCTACAACGGCAGCAGCGCGTTCCGTCAGCGGCAGACCCTGCGCCGCCGGGCCCACGTCCAGGACGTCGTGGACCTGCTGGTGGTGGAGACCGGCGGTACCAGCGGCTCCCGTTCGCCCGTCCCGGACGCGCACTCGCGACTGTTCGGTGTCTACCTCCCGATCGAGGGCCTGGACGAGGACCCGAGCTGGGACGAGGCGGTCGAGGCCGGTGGGCGGCCGCGGGCCCCGTACGACCCCGTCCTGACGGCGCTGCAGCGGATCGGGACCGTCAGGCTCCGGGCGCGGCAGGTGCGGGCCGAGCAGGAGGCCTCGGTCGCCGGGGTCACCTTCCGGGTCACGGGCCAGGAGCGTCCCCACGCGTTCCCGATGGACTTCGTCCCCCGGATCATCACCTCGGAGACCTGGTCGCGGCTCGCGGCCGGGATCGAGCAGCGCGCCCGCGCCCTCGACGCGTTCCTGGACGACGTCTACGGCGAGCAGGAGTTCCTCGCCGCCGGGCACCTCGCCCCCGAGGCCCTCGATCGGGCACCGGGGTTCCGCGGGAGCACCGGGCGGGCGCTGGGGGCGGACCGGATCCGGGCGCACATCTGCGGGATCGACCTGGTGTGCGCGGACGACGGTCGGTGGCTGGTCCTCGAGGACAACGTCCGCGTGCCGTCCGGTGTCGCCTTCTCCACCGCCCACCGCGAGATGACGTCGGCGTTGTTCGGCGACCTGGTCGACGAGTTCGATCTCCACTCACCCGACCAGGCCTTCCCCATGATCCGTGAGACCCTCGTGGCGGCGGCACCGCCGGCGGCGGGCGACACCCCGAACGTGGTGGTGATGTCCTCCGGTTCGGCGGACTCGGCGTGGTTCGAGCACCGCCTGATCGCCGACCGGACCGGCCTGCCACTCGTCACCCCTGACGAGGTCGTCTTCCGGGACGGGATCCTGCACCGCAGGACCCGCGACGGACTCCAGCGGGTGGACGTGGTGTACGCGCGGATCGACGAGGACATGCTGCTCAGCTCCCCCGGACTCGACGGCGAGCCGCTGCGGGACGGCCTGCTGGACGCCCTCGCCGGGGGGCGGCTGACGGTGGCCAACGCCCTCGGGAACGGGGTGGCGGACGACAAGGCCGTGTACGCCTCCGTGCCCGCGATGATCGACTTCTACCTGGGGGAGGCCCCGGTCCTCGAGCAGGTGCCGACCTACCTGTGCGCGGACCGCACCCAACGCGACCTCGTGCTGGACCGGCTGGGGGAGCTGGTGGTCAAGCCGATCGACGGGTACGGCGGGCTGGGGATCACCATCGGGCCCGAGTGCTCCGAGGCGGAGTTGGCCGCACGACGCGAGGAGCTGCTCACCCGGCCCGAGGGCTTCATCGCCCAGGAGGTGGTGGCCCTGTCGACGCTCCCGACCTTCGACGGCACCCGCATGCAGAGGCGGCACGTCGACCTGCGCGCCTTCGCCCACCTGAGGCGCGAGGGAGGCCGGACGACGGCCCACGCGGTCCCGGCCGGCCTCACCCGGGTGGCCCCCGCCGGGTCGCTGATCGTCAACTCCTCCCGCGGGGGTGGCGGCAAGGACACGTGGATCATGCGCTGACCCCGGGCGCCCCCCGCCGCGGGTGCGGACCCCGAACGGTTCCCCTACCGTGACTCCGATGACCGATGGACAGCGATGGATCAGGATCGAGGAGGAACTCCACCTCGTCGATCTGCGGACCCGACGACCGGTACGGCGCGCACCCCAGGTGCTCGAGGCCGCCGGCGAGGGGGGCGGCGGCACGGATGGCGGCGCTGCGGCTGATGCTGTGGGCGCCCATGCGGTCTCGGCCCGCCACGGCGCGCTCGTGGTGTCGGACGTCGGCGCCCACACCGGGCTCGCCGAGCTCGCCGAGGCACTCCGACTCACCCGGTCCCGGTTGGCCAGGGCGGGAGGTGGGATCCGCACCGGGGTGGTCGCGGCGGGTTCGCTCGCCTCACCGGGGGTCGAGTTCGACCCCACCCCGGAGGAGCCCCACCCCGCCCCGGGTCGCGAGTCCCAGACCCGGGCGGCGGCGAGGTTCCGCGTGGTGGTGGAGGTCGCGGACGCCGACGAGGCGCAGTACGTCGCGCGGCGTGCGGTCGCCGTGGCCCCCGTGCTGCTGGCCATGGCCGCCAGCTCTCCCTACTGGGCCGACGGCGGAGACTCCGGGTACGCCTCCACACGGACGTTCGAGGCGAGGTGGTCGCCCGCGCACCTCACGGTCGTCCCCGCCGACACCGCGGAGGGTGTGCAGGCGGCGGAGGACGAACTACTCGGCACCGGGGTGGTGGTGGACCGGGAGTCGATCGACATCGACCTCCGCCCGTCCCGGGACGGCGCAGGGGTGGAACTGGGAGCGTGTGACTCGTGTAGCACGGTGGACACCCTCGTCGTCGTCGCCGCCCTGTTCCGCGCCACGGTCGACCGCATCCTCGCCGAGCGCGCGGACCACGGCGACCACTGGGAGGATCCGTCGCCCACCGTCCTCGACGCGGCGTTCTGGCGGGCGGCCCGATCGGGGATGGAGGGCGATCTGGTGGACGTGACCACCGGACGCCCGCGACCCGCGTCCGAGCTCCTGAACGACCTGGTGGAGGGGCTGACCGGGCAGCTCCGCGCCGGCGGCGAGCTCGAGCTGGTCCACGATCTCCTCGACGGCATCCGCGGGGCCGGCACCTCGGCGGCCCGCCAACGCGCCGCCCACCGCCGTCGCGGGAGGCGTGGCGACGTGGTGGCCGTCCTGCTGGCGGAGACCGTCGACCGGATCCGGCCCCGCGACGTGGCGGACGACCGCGGCATGCGGTCGATGCTCGCCTCCTACTCGCCGCTGGGTGAGGCCGTCACCGAGGAGGTGCACGACGAGGCGATCACCGAGGACGGCGTGCCGCGGCCCGAGTACGTGGACGTGCTCAAGGCCGTCTCGGACCTGGGCCCCGAGACCCTGTGTGAGCGCAAGGACACGGTCGACGACAGCCTCCGCGACCTCGGGGTGACGCTCAAGGTCTACGGCAGGGACGAGCCGCAGGTGTTCCCGCTGGACGCGGTCCCGCGGATCATCCCGGCCGACCAGTGGGCGCGGATCTCGGCGGGGATCGAGCAGCGCGCCCGCGCGATGGAGTTGTTCCTCCGGGACATCTACGGCCCCGGCGAGATCACCCGGGCCGGTGTCGTCCCCGCCGAGGCCCTCGAGCGGGCACCGGGTTTCCGTCCCACCGGCCGGTCGGTCCCGGCCGGGGCGTTGCACGCCCCGGTGTGCGGGGTCGACCTCGTGTCCACCGCCCCGGGCGAGTGGGTGGTCCTCGAGGACAACCTGCGGATGGCCGGCGGACTGGCCATGGCGGTCGCGCTGCGCGACCGGATCAGCGAGGGCTTCCCCGAGTTCGGCGCACGGTCCGAGATCCACGATCCCCGGGTCGGCCTGGACATGCTGACGCAGACGCTGCGCGCGGCCGCGCCGGACGGCGTCGACGATCCCGCGATCGCGGTGGTGATCGCGGAGGACGAGCTCGGATCCTTCGACCTGGGCCAGGTCGCGGCCGCGATCGGCGGCCCGCTCGTCACCCCCGACCACCTGGTGGTCGAGGACAGTCGACTGTGGCGCGTCGACGGCGACGAGCGCAGCCCCGTCGACGTGCTCTACGTCCGTATGGACGAGGAGATGCTGCTCTCCTCCGAGGGGGCCGACGGAACCGTTCTGCGGCGCGGTCTGCTCGGCGCGATGGCGGAGGGCGGGGTGGCCGTGGTCAACGCCCCCGGCAACGGCGCGGCGGACGACAAGGCGATCTACGCGCGAGTGCCGGAGATCATCAACTTCTACCTGGGGGAGAAGCCCCTCATCGGTCAGGTGGACACCTATCTCTGCTCCGACCCCGAGCAGCGGAAGCAGGTCCTCGACCGGCTGGGGGAGCTCGTGGTCAAGCCGATCGACGGGTACGGGGGCTCCGGGATCACCGTCGGCCCCGAGTGCACGCCCCGCGAGCTCGACGAGCGCCGCGACGAGCTGAGGCGGCACGGCGAGCGATTCGTCGCACAGGAGGTCCAGGCCCTGTCCACCCTGCCGACGTTCGACGGGCAGGAACTCCAGCGCCGACACGTCGACATGCGGGCGTTCGTCATGCTCCGACCCGGGGACTCGGGTGAGATCCTCGCCTCCGCCCCGCCCGTCGCACTGACACGGGTGGCTCCGGCGGGCACGATGGTCGTCAACGCCTCGAGCGGGGGCGGGGGAAAGGACACCTGGATCCACCGTGCATGACACGACCGAGATCACCGAGGAGGCCGAGTCCCTGGACGTCGCGGGCCCACCCGACGACGCCGCCGGGGGGCCGGACGCGATCCGTCACACCACCTCTCCGTGCCTGTCCCCGGACGGGTCGATGCTGGCGTGCGTGGTCACCGAGCGCACCGGATACCCGCGGGCGGTGCAGCGGCCACTGGGCCTGGGGGGCCTCGACGGGGCAGGGCCGGAGCGCGACGTCGTGCTGCCCGTCAACGGCCCGGTCCGTCGAGTCGCCTACTCTCCCAACGGCAAGTGGCTGGCCTGTGAGGTGGCACCCGACGGCGGTGAGCGCGAGCGGATCTGGCTGGTCACGACCGATCCCGCGGACAAGGACGTCTACCCGATCGACACCCACCACGACGCCACCGAGCAGATCGTCTGCTGGGACGGCGACCTGCTGGCCCTGACCGCCTTCGACTCCGAGGGACTGGCCGAGGGCAGGCTGGTGGACCCGGAGACGGGCGAGAGCACGGTGGTCGACAGCCGGATGGGGGGCGCGCTCGTCCACGCCCGCGACGGCGCGGCCCTGTTCCGGGTCGGAGCCCGCGGCCACCGCGAACTGCTCCGGATCGTCCCGGACGGCCGCTGGTGGCCGCTGTTGCCCGTGGACACCGGGTCCACCACGGACGCCGGCGTGATCCTCGACGCCGGGGGCGAGGACCGGCCCATGAGGATGATCGTCCGCAGCGACCACTCCGCGGAGCGCATGGGCCTGATCGCGGTGGTCGCGGACGAGGAGAGCACGGAGTCCTGGCCGGTGGCCTACCGCGAGGACGCGGACCTGGACCGGGTGGAGGTGAGCCTGGACCGCTCGACGGCGGTGCTGCTGTGGAACGTCCGCGGGGGCTTGTCGGAGATCGAGGTGCTCGACCTGAGCGGGGACCGGCCGCGGGTGATCGTCAGACCGCCGCTCCCCGAGGTCGTGGCGTCCTCGCCCACCCTCACCGCCGACGGCCGTCTGCTGGCGCTCACCGTGCAGAGCCTCGACCAGCCGCCGCGCATCGTCATGTACGACGTGGAGCGGCGGAGGTGGACGGGAGAGCCGCCGAGGCAACCGGATCCGGCACCGATGCTGGTCCACTTCACGGCCCGCGACGGGCTGGAGTTGTCCGGCTGGCTGTACCGCGCAGACCCGGCCGACGAACCGACCCCCACGGTCGTGTACCTCCACGGCGGGCCCGAGGGACAGTCCCGGCCGGGGTACAACGACCTCGCCCGCCGGTACCTCGACATCGGCGTGACCTACTTCGCGCCCAACGTGCGTGGGTCCACGGGGTCCGGACGCTTCTTCAGCCACGCCGACGACCGCTACGGCCGCTTCGCGGGGATCGACGACGTCGAGGACGCGCTGTTGCACCTGGTCGAGGCGGGCATCGCCGACCCCGACCGGGCGGTGGTCTCGGGCCGCTCCTACGGCGGGTATCTGGTGAACGCGACCCTGGTCCGGCACCCCGGGCGGTGGCGAGGGGGCATCGCGGCGTGCGGGATGAGCGATCTCCAGAGTTTCTACCGCACCACCGAGCCGTGGATCGCCGCCGCCGCCTATCCCAAGTACGGGAACCCGCTGCAGGAGCGGGAACTACTCAGGGAGGCGTCGCCGCTACATCTGTATCACCATGTCGACGTCCCCGTGCTCTTCGTCCACGGGGCACACGACACCAATGTGCCGCTCAGCGAGACGGAGCAGGCCGTGGAGGCGTTGCGTCGCCGCGGCGTACCGGTGGACGTGCTGCTCTTCGAGGACGAGGGTCACGAGTTCGTGAAATTGGCCAACAGGCAGCTGCTCGGAGACCGGGTGGTCGACTTCTGTCAGGAGGTGTTCGGTGTTCGGACGCAAGAAGAGTGAACCCGGCGACGCGGACGGGTTCGAGGGACGACTGATCGGGTGGCGGCGCCACATCCACGCCCACCCCGAGTTGTCCTACGAGGAGACCGAGACCACCGACTACATCGAGGGTGAGCTCCGGTCGATGGGGCTGACGCCCAAGCGGTTCCGGATCGGCACCGGCCTGTGGTGCGACGTCCCGGCCGCCGACGGCGCCACCGCGACCGACGTCGTGGCCCTGCGCGCGGACATCGACGCACTGGCCATGGGCGAGGACTCCGGCGAGTCCTTCGCCTCGGAGGTCGACGGCGTCGCCCACACGTGCGGTCACGACGGCCACACCGCGATGCTCCTGGGCGCGGCCGAACTGTTGGTCGCCGACCCGCCGCCGCGACCCGTGCGCCTGATCTTCCAGCCGGCGGAGGAGACCATGCCGGGCGGGGCCAAGGACTGCGTCGAGGAGGGCGTGGTGGAGGGCGTGGACCGCATCATCGCCCTGCACTGCGACCCGCACCGCCGCGTGGGCGAGGTGGGCGTCACCGGCGGCGCCATCACCTCGTCCAACGCCAAGATCGGCATCACGGTCCACTCGGACGGCGGGCACACCGCCCGGCCGCACGAGACCCAGGACACGGTCTTCGCCCTGGCGCAGATCGTCACGGGGGTGACCGCCGTGGTGGATCGGACGATCGATCCGCGCTCGGGCACGGTCCTGACCTGGGCCTCGGTCAAGGCCGGAGGGACCGCACCCAACGTCATCCCCGACTCGGGGCAGCTGTGGGGCACGCTGCGCAGCGCCGACCGCGACGTGTGGGCCACGGCGGAGCCCGTCGTCCGCGAGGCCGTCGAGACGATCGCCGCGACCTACGGGGTCCGCGCCGAGGTCGACTACGTCCAGGGCGTGCCGCCGGTGGTCAACGACGAGACCTGCGCCGACCTGGCCGCGTCGGCCGTCGAGCAGGTGCTCGGTGCCGACGGGGTGGGCACCGCCGTCCAGTCCAGCGGAGGCGAGGACTTCGCCTGGTACACCGAGGAGATCCCCGGCGTCTACCTGCGGCTGGGGGTGTGGGACGGCGAGTCCGAGGAGACCGACCTGCACCATCCCGGGTTCGTGCTGGACGAGGCCGCACTGCCCCACGGCGCCAGGATTTTCGACGCCTTCGCGAGGACGGACCGACCCGCGGGATGACCGGCCGACGGGGTGAGCGGCCCGCCGAGCCGGTGGAGGACCACCGCGATCGCGGGTAGACAGAGGGGCATGACAGCCGCCCCGACCGAGATCGCCCCGACCTTCTCCGCCCCGACCCTGCCCGCGGCGAGCGGGCCGCTCTCGCAGGCCGTGGTCACGGCGCTGTCGACGGGCCGGACAGACGGGCTCCCGGGCGTGCCGGCGGACACCGATCCGCTGGGCCGCGATCTGCAGCTCGCGCTGTACACGCTCTACGAGCTCCACTACCGGGGCTTCGCCGGGGTCGACGCCGACCTGGAATGGGACCCCGAGCTCCTGCGGCTGCGGCGCGCACTGGAGTCCCTGTTCCTTGATCACCTCCGGGGAGCCGTCGAGCCCGGCGAGGACCCGGTGGCGGAGATGGACGCACTGTCCGTGGAGGCGACCTCCGGCACCGGCCCGTCCTGGTACTTCAAGGACGAGGGCACCTGGGACCAGCTGCGCGAGTACTTCGCCCACCGGTCTCTGTACCACCTCAAGGAGGGCGACCCCCACGCGTTCGCCATCCCCCGACTGCAGGGGCAGGCCAAGGCCTCGTTCGTCGCCGTGGAGTTCGACGAGTTCGGCGGCGGGCGCGGCGAGCGGGTTCACCAGCAGCTGTGGGCCGACCTCATGCGGGCCGCCGAGCTGGACCCCACCTACCTGGGATATCTGGACCGGGTGTCGGCGGCGACGCTGTCGACCGTCAACCTGATGTCGCTGTTCGGGCTGCACCGGTCGCTGCGCGGGGCCGCGATCGGCCACTTCGCCGCCATCGAGATCACCTCGTCCCCCGGATCGGCGCGGCTCGTGGCGGGCCTGCGGCGGATGGGGGCCCCGGAGGAGTGCGTGCACTTCTACGCCGAGCACGTGGAGGCCGACGCGGTGCACGAGCAGGTGATGCGCCACGACGTCGTGGGGGATCTGGTGGACCGGGAGCCGCACCTGGCGGCCGACGTGGTGTTCGGGATGCGCACGCTGGACTACCTCGATGAGCTGGCGGCGGACGAGATGCTCGCCGCCTGGGGCCGCGGGGACTCCTCGCTGCTGCCCTGACGTGCGGGCGTGTCCCGCTCACGCCGACACACCGCGGCATCCGCTCGCGCGCCTGCACACCCGGCGGGACATCTGCTCGTGCGCCTGAGCGCCTGACGTACAGCCGCCCGCGGCGATGCACTCCGGCGCGCGCAATGGGGCACGCAGGCGTTCATCGAGGGGAGCGGCTGCGGAGAAGAGTGGGCCGGGGAGCGGCTGCGGAGAGGAGTGGGGGGCGCGACCCGGCGCGGGCTCAGTCGTCGGTGCCGGCCGAGGTGTCGGTGGGGGTCTCGGCAGCGGCTTCGGCAGCGGTCTCGGGAGGGGTGGCCCGGATCTTGCGCCGGTGGCTGGTGTCGCACAGCGGGTAGGTCTTGCTGCGCCGGCACGTGCACACGGCCACCATGAACCGGTCGGAGCACACGCGGGCTCCGTCGTCGGTGATCAGGTCGACAGGCCCCTCCACCAGCATCGGCCCGCCGGGGACTATGCGGACGACCCGCGCTTCGCGCTCACCTGCGATCGACACGGACCACCACCAGTTCCTCCACCCGCCGCCCGGGCTCGAGCAGGCCCGCCGCCTCGAGTCGCTCGGCGTACGCGAGCATGACGGGACCGAACTCCACGACCCGGCTGGCGACCTGACGGGCCTCGAACCCGACCCGCCCGAGCCGCTCGATGGTCTGCGGCGGGTCCGAGAACTCGGAGTGGACGATGAGCATGCTCCCGCCGGGGGCCACGAGGTCCGGGGCCAGATCGCACAGCTCGTCCAGGACCACCCTCCCGTTGGCGCCGGCGTCCCAGGCCCGGTTGGGTCCGGTCCCGCGCAGGGGCTTGTCCGAGGGGACGTAGGGCGGGTTGGAGACCACCACGTCGAACGGCCCGGCGCGGCGGGCGTCGGCGAGGGTCCCCACGCGCGCGTCCACCCGAACCCCGGCACGCTCGGCGTTACGGGTCGCGCACGCGACGGCGGCGGGGGAGATGTCAAAAGCGAGGACCTCCCGCGCACCCTTCAGCGCCGCCTCGATGGCGAGGATCCCGCTACCTGTACAGATGTCGAGGACCCGCTTGTCCGTGACCAGATCAGCGTGGTCCAGCGCCTCGCAGAGCAGCCACGAGTCGGACTGCGGCGCATAGACACCGTCGTCGACCTCGATGTGCGCGAACCGTGTCTGGGTCATCGGGCCTCCGGTGAGGGTCGTCGGATGAGGCCCAGTCAATCGACGTACCCGGACGCCTGCAACCGCTGGGACTCTAACGCTGCCAGTACAGCCCGCCGGGGACGTCGCCGCCACCGGTCAGTCGGCAGGTCAGGACGGTGCCGTCCGGGGCGGTGACCGCGATGTCCTGCTGCATGCAGGGCGTGCCCAGCAGGGCCGGGCCGGTGCCGTCCGGGCCCGATCCCTCCGGCTGCGGAAGCCACAGCGGGCCGGCCCCACCCGGGTCCTCCAGGCAGAACAACGGCGACCCGTCCCCGGCCTGGGCGAGCTCGCCGACCAGGTGGCAGGGCCCGCCGGCGCCCACGACGTTCGCGGGCAGCTGGGTGGACACCGGTGGTG
>NZ_JAALDZ010000085.1:0-16964 GCF_014145125.1 Dietzia sp. CQ4
GGTCGAGCCCGAGCTCGCGGACGGCCTCGGCGATCCGGGCGATGTGGGGATCGCCGTCCTGGGCCCCGGAGGCGATCGCCACCCGCGCGCCCCCCAGTGGCCGGAACCGACCGCCCGCGACCTTGGCGCCGGCGCGGACCAGGACCGGCTTGCCGTCGAGGACCTGGATGCAGTTCATCCCCAGGGAGTGGCGACCGGGGAGCGGCACCCCCAGGCGGGTGTCGAGCTTCAGGTCGATGCCACCCGCCCCCGAGGACCCCACGGCTCCCAGCCGGGCGTCGTCCAGGGCTCCACCGGCCGTCCCGACCATGTCGCCCTTCCACTTGGGAAAGCCCCAGAGTTCGTTGCCCGCCGCGAGGGTGAAGTCCTGGTCGACCGGCAGCTCGTGGATGTGCTGCTGGACCCCGACCCCCGGGACCTTGACCTGGAATGCCAACCCCACCTCGTGATATCCACCGAGGACGTTGCCCGGGACGTCGTGGTACCGGACGTGGATCATCGTGACCGGCGTACGGCCACCCGGGAGGGACACCGGCTCGGCCCCCGCGGAATCCAGGATCGCGGACTGGGGCCCTGCGGCGATCAGCCGACGGGCCACGGCCGTCCGCGACAGGAACGCGGCGCCCGATATCGAGGCGGAGACGACGGGGACCGGGAACGTGATCTGACGGCCCGCGACGACGCGGGTGGTGGGAGAACTCATGCCCCGACGTTAGCCGCTGCGGTAACAGGTTTCAGCATATTTCGGGGCTAACGTCCCGGGGTCGACCACGGATAGACCAGGTAGAGACGGGCACACGGTCCGCCCACGCGGCACAGACCGCGTCGACACCCACCGGGAGGCACACCATGTTGAAGGCACTCGCCGACTTCTTCGCCCAGTTCGATTTCACCGTCGGTTCGTCCGCCGCGATCAACGGCTTCATCTCCGGCTCCACCGCCGCCCTCGAGCAGTCGTTCGGATTCGACAGCTCGATCGGACAGCTCGCGGTGAGCAGCATCGGCCGGGTCGGCCCCGTCGAGAACGGCGCCTGACCCGACTCCACCGACACCGGAGAACCCCCGGTCACCCCCTCGGGTGGTCGGGGCGATCCGCGTCTCGGGTGGGGTCCGACAGGTCGTCGGGCGGCGCGGCTGCCAGCTGACCACTCGACTTGCCCTTGTACCGGGGCCGCAGCAGATTCGCGGGGGACAGGATGTCGTCGACCTCCTCCGCCGAGAGCAGGCCCATCTCCAGCACGACCTCGCGGACGCCACGGCCCGAGCGCGCGCACTCACGGCCCACCAGGTCGCCGTTGTGGTGACCGATCACGGGATTCAGATAGGTGACGATGCCGATCGAATCCATGACGTTGCGGCGGGCCACCTCGACGTTGGCCGTGATACCCCGCACGCACTTCTCCGTGAGCGTCTCGATCGCCTTGGTGAGCAGGGAGATCGACTCGAACATCGCCTGCGCGATCACGGGCTCCATCACGTTGAGCTGCAGCTGCCCCGCCTCGGCCGCCATCGTCACCGTGACGTCGTTGCCGATCACCTTGAAGCAGACCTGGTTGACCACCTCGGGGATCACCGGGTTCACCTTGGCCGGCATGATCGACGACCCCGCCTGGAGCTCGGGGAGGTTGATCTCGTTGAATCCCGCGCGCGGGCCGGAGGAGAGCAGACGCAGGTCGTTGCAGATCTTGGACACCTTGGACGCGGTCCGCTTGAGAGCGGCGTGGACGTTGACGTAGTCGCCGGTGTCGCTGGTCGCCTCGATGAGGTTCATGGCCCCGGTGACCGGCAGACCGGTCACGACCCGCAGGTGCTCGACCACCGCACGGCGGTAGTCGGGCGGTGTGTTGACGCCGGTGCCGATGGCCGTGGCGCCGAGGTTCACGTCGAGCAGCATCCGGGCCGCCGCGCCGAGGACGTGGAGTTCCTCGTCGAGGGTCACCGCGAATCCACCGAACTCCTGGCCCATGGACATGGGAACGGCGTCCTGCAGCTGCGTCCGGCCCATCTTGAGGACCTCGCGGAACTCCTCCGATTTGTCGTAGCAGGCCTCCCGCAACGCGACGATCGCCGGCTCGAGCCGCTCGAGGGAGTGCCACAGGGCGATCCGGAAACCGGTCGGGTAGGCGTCGTTGGTGGACTGCGAACGGTTGACGTCGTCGTTCGGACTGATGACGTCGTAGGCGCCCTTGGGGTGACCGGTCCGCTCCAGCGCGAGGTTGGCCACCACCTCGTTGGTGTTCATGTTGACCGAGGTGCCGGCCCCGCCCTGATAGACGCACGAGGGGAACTGGTCCATGCAGCGGCCGTCCAGCAGGATCTCGTCGCACGCACCGACGATGGCCTCGGCGATGTCCGGGTCAAGGACTCCCATCTCGAGGTTCGCCAGCGCGGCGGCCTTCTTGACCATGACCATCCCGCGGATGAAGTCCGGGATGTCGCTGATGGTCTTCGAATCGATGGGGAAGTTCTCGACGGCGCGCACGGTGTGGATCCCGTAATAGGCGTCAGCCGGGACCGCCTTCTCACCGAGCAGGTCTCGTTCCACACGGGTCTGGGTCATACGTCCTCCGCTGATCGGGTCGACACGATCCACAGTAGACACGGCCCGCGGTCAGCGCGCGGTGTCACGGTTCGCGGGGATCCCCCGCCGCCGCGCGACCTTGCCTAGGGTGTGGGCATGTCGCGAACGACGACCTCCCGCCGCAGCCGGACCCTGTCCGCGGCGAAGGACGTCCTCCGGCCGCTGACCCCCTCGGACGGGGTCCTGGGCAGCATCGTCGACAGGGGCCAGGTGCCCCTGCCGCGCGGGACCTGGGCGGTGTTCGGCGTCGCGTTCGCCGGGTTCGCCCTCCCGGTCATCGGGTTCGTCGAACTGGCCGAGCGGATCAGTTCCGGTGCCAAGCTGCCCTTCGACCGGCCCGTCATGCTGTGGTTGCGCAGGCGACACACCCCGCGCAACACCCGGATCGTCAGGGCGGTCACCGAACTCGGCGGCGTCACCGCCGTCCCGGTCTTCGCGCTCGCCGCCGCGGGCTACCTGGCCTACGTGCGGGGCAGCCGCCGACCGGCCGCGTTGCTCACGGTCTCCCTCGTCGGGTCCACCGTCATCAACTCGGTCCTCAAACTGATGTACCGGCGGGACCGCCCCACCTTCTTCACCCACATCGTCGAGGAGAAGAGCTACTCGTTCCCCAGTGGGCACGCCATGGCGAGTGCGGCGCTCGCCGGCTGCGCCTGCGTGCTCGCGTGGCCGACCGGGTGGCGCTACCCGGTGATCGCCGGGTCCAGCGCCTACGTCCCCGCGGTCGGCGTGACCCGCATGTACCTCGGCGTGCATTTTCCCAGCGACGTCCTCGCCGGCTGGTGCGTGAGCCTGGCCTGGGTGGGCGAGGTGGCCACGATCATGTGGCTCGTCGACCGCCTCGACTACTCCCCTCCGCTGCTCTCGAGTCCGGAGTCGTGATGGGCACCCACGCCCGGATCGTCCTGCACCACGGGGACATCCCCCGACTTCCGGCGGACGCGGTGGTCGAGGCCGCCGCCCTGCGCCTGGCCCGGTCCCTTGTCGACTGAGGCGACCTCTCGAGCCGGCGCGGGACCGTCGCAAGACGCGACCGCCGCCCCGGCAGTGGTCCTGACCGAGGTCTTCGCCCCGTGGGTGGTGCTCACAGCCGGCTCGCTCCACCTCGGCCACCGGGTGGGCTCGACCGGCTGGGGAGCGGCGACCGCAGCCGGACTGGGGGTGTTACCCCAGGCGGCGATCGCCTGGCGGGTGCGACGCAAGGCCCTGTCCGATCACCACGTCACCCGCAGGGAGGACCGCCCTCTGGTGATCGCCGGAATCGCCGCGTCGGTGGCCACCCTGATGGTGGCCCAACGTCGCCGCGGGGCGCCCGTCGCACTGCAGCGGATGACCCGGGCGGCTCTCGTGGCGCTTGGTGTGGCCGGCGCCGCCACCATCCGGGTCAAGGTCTCGTTCCACACCGCCGTGCTCGCCGGTGTCGTCTCGGTGCTGGCCCGTCAGATCTCGCCCGGATACTGGCGGCTGCTCGTTCTGGTGCCACCCGTGGCGTGGGCACGGGTCCGGATCAGCCACCACACCCCGGTCGAGACCGCACTGGGCGTGCTGATCGGGGTGCCCTGCGGCTACTGGGGCGGAGGCGGGATCGCCGCCCCACCCGCCCGCTCGACCGCGAACTGAGGACGGCGCCACCGAGGACCACCGCCCCGCGGGACCGGGTGCCCGCGGGGCGGCGAGGGGACGTCCGGCGTCAGATCCGGTCGACCAGCAGCTTGGCGAAGGCGGCGGGGTCGGCGAGCGTGCCCCCCTCGGCCAGGACGGCCGCGCCCGAGAGCAACCGCGCCGTGTCGGCGAGGCCCGGGGTCGACGGATCCTCGGAGTACTGAGAGCGCAACCGCTCGACCAGCGGATGCGAGGGGTTGAGCTCCAGGATCCTCTTGCTCGCGGGCAGTTCCATGCCCGAGGCCCGGTACATCGCCTCGAGCTGCGGGGTCATGTCGAACTCGTCGCCCACCATGCAGGCCGCGGACTCGGTGAGCCGCTGCGACAACCGCACCTGCTTGACCTCGTCGGACAGCTCCTCGCCCAGCCACTCGAGCAGGCCGGTGAACTCCGCGGAATCCGCCTGGCCCTTCTCCTCCTCGACCGGGGAGCCGATACCGGACAGGTCCACGTCGCCCTTGGCCACCGAGCGCAGGCGTCTGCCGTCGACCTCGCCGACCGCGTCCACCCACACCTCGTCGACCGGGTCGGTGAGCACCAACACCTCGACGCCCCGCGCCCGGAAGGCCTCCAGGTGCGGGGAGTTCTCCACCGCCGCGCGGGACGTGCCGGTGAGGTAGTAGATCTCCTCCTGCCCCTCGGCCATGCGGGAGACGTACTCGGCGATGGTGGTGCCCACCTCGTCGTCGTCGCCCCCGGTGGCCTCGTCGGAGGCTGCACGAGTGGACGCGAAGGTGCTCACGGCGAGGAGCTGATCCCGGGCGTCGACGTCGGAGATCAGGCCCTCCTTGAGAACCGCTCCGAAGTTCTTCCAGAACGAGCGGAACTCCTCCGGACGGTCGGTCCTGATCTGCTCGATCGTCTGCAGGACCCGCTTGACCAGGCGCTTGCGGATCGCTCGGATCTGGCGATCCTGCTGCAGGATCTCGCGCGAGACGTTGAGCGAGAGGTCCTGGGCGTCGACGATGCCCTTGACGAAGCGCAGGAACGGCGGCACCAGCTCCTCGCAGTCGTCCATGATGAAGACTCTGCGGACGTAGAGCTGGACGCCGCGCTTGGTATCCGGGGAGAAGAGGTCGAACGGCACCTGCGTGGGCAGGAAGAGCAGTGCCTGGTACTCGAACGTCCCCTCGGCCTTGAGGGTGATGGTCTCCAGCGGCTCGTCCCAGGCGTGGGAGACGTGACGGTAGAACTCCGAGTACTCCTCGTCGGTCACCTCGGAGCGGGGCCGCGTCCACAGCGCCTTCTGGGAGTTGAGGGTCACGGTCTCGGTGAGGGTGTTCTCCGCGGCGGGGTCGTTCCCCTCGTCGTCGTCCCCCGTCGGCTCCGGTGCCGGCCTCTCGACCTCCATCCGGATCGGCCAGGCGATGAAGTCCGAGTAGGTGCGCACGACCCGGCGCAGCGTGGACTCCGCGGCGTAGTCGGGCAGCGCCGCGTCCCCACCGGCGGGCTTGAGCTGCAGGATCACCGAGGTGCCCTGCGGGGCGTCCGGTGCCTCCTCGATCGTGTAGGTGCCCTCGCCGCCCGAGGTCCAGCGCGTACCCGTGGCCTCGCCGGCCTTGCGCGTGACCAACGTGACCGCGTCGGCGACCATGAACGTGGAGTAGAAGCCGATGCCGAACTGGCCGATGAGGTCCGCGGTGACCTGCTCACTGGCCTCGCCCGACTCCTGCGCCGCGCGGGCCGCGGCGAGGGCCTCGCGCATCTGACCGGTGCCCGACTTGGCGAGCGTGCCGATGAGGTCGACCACCTCGTCGCGGGACATCCCGATGCCGTTGTCGCGGATCGTCAGCGTCCGTGCCTGCTCGTCGGGGATCAACTCGATGTGCAGGTCCGAGGTGTCGACCCCCAGCGAGGAATCCTGGAGAGCGGCCAGTCGCAGCTTGTCCAGGGCGTCGGAGGAGTTGGAGATGACCTCTCGGAGGAAGGTGTCCGGGTTGGAGTAGATCGAGTGGATCATCAGATCCAGCAGCTGCCGGGTCTCTGCCTGGAACTCCCGGGTCTCGGCTGCGCCGGAGGTCTGCGGGCTCATGGTGGCGAGGGTTCCTCTCTCTGTGATGGGCGGGTCTGTGGGATGGGCGGGCGCGCCCCGTGAGGGCACCCCCACCGGACTGATCACGACGTGCTGTTCACGACGACACGATCAACCTACTGTGGGGTCCGGACATTCCGGAGGAGCCCCCGTGACCGAGAACCCGCTGCCCCACGACCACCTGGCCGTCCTCGACGCCGCCACCGCGCTGTTCGGGCGGGCGCTCGCCGGCGGGCTCGACGGCGACTGCGGGTCGTGCCCCGGATGGAGTCGCCGGGACTGCGCGAACCACGTCCTCGGAGGCGGCCTGCGGTACGCGGCCTATTTCCCGCGCCTGCCGGAGTCCGAGATCGGTTGGACCCGGACGGCGGACCATGCCGGCGACGACCCCGTGGGTGCGCTGTCCCGTACCTCCGCCGGGCTTCGTGACCGGCTGGCCTCGGCCCCCGACGCCGATGAGCTGGTCGCCCACCGGCTCGCGGAGATCCCCGTCCGGGACCTGCTGGCGCTGCGGGTCTTCGAACTCCTCGTGCACGCCCATGACCTGCGCGGACAATCATGGGACTCCGACGAGGCCGAGACGCTCGCCGGCTGGGTGCTCGAGAACGGGCGGGACGTCGTGGAGCTCATGCGCACCTTCGGGGTGCTGGCCCCGGCGCGATCCGTGGGACCCGATGCGGACGCGCGTGCCGGGCTGCTCGCGGTGGCGGGCCGCGACCCCGGTTGACGGACACCGCCGCCCACCTTGCGCACACGCTCACCCCGGTCGGCGGAGGGCGATATTTCTCGTGACTGCGGCCGGCGACCGGTCTAGCGTCGATCATGCGGAGAACGCCTCAGGCACGGGCCGGGGCGCGCAGGCGAGAGGATCCGCGATGGCCATGCAGTCCAGCCCCTACATCTCCTTCCCGGGTAACGCCTCCGAGGCGTTCCCGTACTACCGCGACCTCTTCGGTGGCCGACTCGACCTGATGACCTACGACCAGATGCCGCCGATGGAGGGAATCCCGTTCACCCCGCCGTCCGGGTCGGTCGCCCACGCGACGCTGGAGGCCCCGGGCATCACCCTCACCGGCGGCGACGCCATGGGCGAGGACCTGCCCCGGCTCGCCAGTGACGTCTACTCGTTCCTGCTCGCCTTCGACACCACCGACGAGGCCCGCACCTTCATCGCCACCGTGGCCGACGACGGGGGCGAGCTGGCGATGCCGTTCGAGGTGGCTCCCTGGGGCGACCACTACGGTCAGGTCCGGGATCGGTTCGGCATCCGCTGGGACGTGGTGGTCGACGGATCGGCCGGGTGATTTCCGGCTGACCGCCCCGTGACACCCGTATCGATCACCTCCGCTTGTTACGGTTCAGCCATGGATATCTCCGGAGCAAGTGCAATCGTCACGGGCGGTGCGTCGGGAATCGGCGCCGCCGTCGTCCGTCAGCTCGCCGCGCAGGGTGCGAAGGTGGTCGTCGCCGACCTCAACGCCGAGAAGGGCGAGGCCCTCGCAGGCGAGGTCGGCGGCGTGTTCGTGGCCGTCGACGTGACCAAGACCGAGGACAACATCAAGGCCGTGGAGGCCGCGCTCGAGCTGGGCCCGCTGCGGTACCTGGTCAACTCGGCCGGCATCGGCTGGGCGCAGCGCACGATCGGCCGGGACGGCGAGTTCGCCTCGGCCTTCGACATCGACTCGTTCCGCAAGGTCATCGACATCAACCTCGTCGGGTCGTTCGACATGCTCCGACTGGCCGCCACGGCCATGTCCCGCGGCGAGGCCGACGAGGACGGCCAGAAGGGCGCGATCGTCAACATGGCCTCCGTCGCCGCGTTCGACGGTCAGATCGGCCAGGCCGCGTACTCCGCGTCCAAGGGCGGCATCGTGGGCCTGACCCTGCCCGTGGCCCGTGACCTGTCGGCCGCCGGGATCCGCCTCAACACCGTCGCCCCCGGCCTCATCGACACCCCGATCTACGGCGAGGGCCCCGACTCGGAGGCGTTCAAGGCCAAGCTGGGCGAGAGCGTCCTGTTCCCCAAGCGTCTCGGCTCGGGCGACGAGCTGGCGTCGATGGTCATGGAGCTGCTCACCAACCCGTACATGAACGCGCAGACCGTGCGCGTCGACGGTGGCATCCGGATGCCACCGAAGTGAGCTGACACCGCAGTGGGCTGACACCGCAGTGCGCTGACACCGCAGTGGGCTGACCCCGGGTCGCCCCGGGTACACGACGGCCCCGCCGGATCGGATTCCGGCGGGGCCGTCGTGCGTATCCAGGGCCCGGCGTACGGCCACGCCGCGCCCGTCCCTCACTGTTCACATCCTCGGATCGCAGCCGCTCGTGTCCCTGAACTCTCGCGTGCGCAACTGCGCAGGCCGGTGTTCATCGAGACGGGCGCCTGCCCCGCAGGTGTACAGGCGCGGGAGCAGATGCCCGCCCGCCCGCCCGGGGGTGTCAGGCCCTGGCGCGACGCTTCTTCAGACGCCCCTCGAGGTAGACGGCGAGCTTGGTGAGCGTGTAGTTGATGATCACGAAGAGGATGCCGGCCACGATGTACGCGGGAACGGTGTTGGCGTAGGCGGAGCCGAGGGTCTTGGACCAGTTGAGCAGCTCCAGGTAGGTGATGCCGTACCCCAGTGCGGAGTCCTTGAGGACGACGACGAGTTGGCCGACGAGAGCCGGGAGCATGGCCGTGAGCGCCTGGGGGAGCTGGATCGAGCGCAGCACCTGCCCCGGGGTGAGCCCCACCGCGAGTCCCGCTTCGGTCTGCCCCGAGGGCAGACCGTGGACTCCCGAACGGACGAGCTCCGCGATGACGGCACCGTTGTAGAGGGTGAGCGCGGTGACCACCGCGGCCAGCGGCGCGTGCTGGTTGGGCACGATGTTCGAGGTGGCGAAGTACCCGAAGTAGGCGAACACCATCATCAGCAGTACCGGGACCGAGCGGAAGAACTCCACGATCACGCTGCAGAACCACCGCAGTGGGGCGAACGGCGAGAGCCTGCCCATGCCGAAGAGCAGCCCGAAGATCACCGCGAGGACGATCGAGATGGCCGCCGCGGTGAACGTCCCCTTGAGACCGGGGATCAGGTAGGAGGTCCACACCTCCGGGTCGGTGACGAACGGCTCCCACATGAACGCCTGCAGCTGGCCGGCGGCCTCGAACTGGATGTAGACCACGTAGGCGATGCCGACGGCGATCAGGGCACCGATCACCGTGAAGATCTTGTGGCGGAGGCGGGCCTTGGGGCCCGGGGCGTCGAACAGGACGGCCTGGGTGCTCATCGCTTCACCGACAGCTTCCGTGAGAGGGACGTGGTCCAGAGTCCGATCGGGAGGGTGAGGATCACGAACACCATGGCGAAGAAGAAGAACGTCGGCAGGCTCGCGCCCTCGTTCTCCGTGATCACTTGGAGCAGCCCCGCCGAGTCGCCCACGCCGATGACGGCGGCGACCGTCGAGTTCTTGATGAGAGCGATGATCACCGAACCCATGGGTGCGATGGACCCTCGGAACGCCTGCGGGAGGATCACCTCCCGCAGCGACTGCCCGAACCCGAGTCCGATGGACCGGGCGGCCTCGGCCTGGCCCACCGGGACCGTGTTGACACCGGAGCGCAGGGCCTCGCAGACGTACGCCGCGTGGTAGACGGCGAGCATGATCGCGGCCCACCAGAAGGCGTTGCGGGCGAAGTCGTCCGAGACGGACAGCTGGAGGATGAAGGACAGGCCGAGGATGCTGAACACCATCAGCAGCGTCAGCGGCAGGTTCCGGAAGATGTTGACGTAGGAGGTGCCGAGTCCGCGGAGGACGGCCACCGGGGAGACCCGCAGGATCGCGATGATCGTCCCCAGCACCAGTGCGCCCACCGTCCCGAGGAGCGAGAGCTGAATGGTGACCCACACCGCCCCGAGGACGTCATAGTCGGCGAAGATATCGCCCATGGTCCACCTTCCGTCATGAGGTGTGGAGGGCCTCCGCGCCACCGTTCACCGGTGGCGCGGAGGAGTTGTCAGGTCAGATCAGGCGCAGGCGTCCGGGTTGGGCGGGTTGCCCTCTCCCGGCTCGAAGCCCGCCGCTCCGAGGTTCTCCTCGACGGCCGCGTCCCAGCTGCCGTCGGAGATCATCTCGCGGATGGCCTCGTTGATCTGCTCGCACTTCTCCGTGTCGCCCTTCTGGATACCGATCCCGTAGAGCTCCTCGGAGAAGGGGGATCCGACCACCTTGAGCTGACCCTGGTACTGGTCCTGCGCGGCGTAACCCGCGAGGATCGTGTCATCCGTGGTGAGTGCGTCGACCGCGTTGGAGACCAGTGCCGAGACGCACTCGGAGTAGGTGCCGAACTCCTGGAGGTTGACCCCCGGGACCTCCTCCTGGACGTTCTGCGCCGAGGTCGACCCGGAGACCGAGCACAGACGCTTGCCGTCGAGCGACTCCGGCCCGGTGATGCTGTCGTCGTCCGCACGGACCAGGAGGTCCTGGCCGGCGATGAAGTACGGTCCGGCGAAGTCGACCTTCTCCTTGCGGGAGTCGGTGATCGAGTAGGTGGCCACGATCATGTCCACCTGCCCGGTCTCGAGGAGGGTCTCGCGCTGCGCGCTCGGTGCCTGGACCCACTCGATGTCCTCGGCGGGGGTGCCGAGCTTCTCGGCCACGTAGGTGGCCACGTCGACGTCGAGCCCGTTGTAGTCGTTGCCCACCTTCAGCCCCAGGCCCGGCTGGTCGAACTTGATGCCGATCCGGAGCTGGTTCTCGCCCCCGTCATCGTTCCCGCACGCGGCCAGGCCGAGAGCCAGGGTGACCGCCGCTGCGGCCGATCCGATCCGTCGGAAGTTCATGTGTTCTCCTCGTGAAATGGGTGGGTCGAGATCTGGGGGAGGTGATTCTGGAACGGGGGCCCGGTTCGGGGGTGGTGAGCGGACCCGAGCCGACTCAGTTGGTCAGGATCTTGGACAGGAAGTCCTTGGCACGGGCGCTCTGCGGGTTGGTGAAGAAATCCTCAGGGGTGGCCTGTTCGACCAGTTCCCCGTCGGCCATGAAGATGACGCGGTCGGCGGCCTTGCGCGCGAATCCCATCTCGTGGGTGACCACGACCATGGTCATCCCGGACCTCGCCAGCCCGGTCATCACGTCGAGGACCTCGTTGATCATCTCCGGGTCCAGGGCGGAGGTGGGCTCGTCGAAGAGCATGACCTTGGGGTCCATCGCGAGGGACCGCGCGATGGCGACACGCTGCTGTTGACCACCCGAGAGCTGGGCCGGGTACTTGGACGCCTGGTGCTCGACACCCACCCGCTCCAGCAGTTCCATCGCCCGCTTCTCCGCGACGGCCTTGGACTGTTTGCGCACCTTGATGGGGCCGAGGGTGACGTTCTCGAGGATCGTCTTGTGCGCGAACAGGTTGAACGACTGGAAGACCATGCCGACGTCCGCACGGAGCTTGGCGAGCGCCTTGCCCTCCTCGGGCAGCTCCTTGCCGTCGATGGTGATCGAGCCCGACTCGAAGGTCTCGAGCCTGTTGATCGCCCTGCACAGCGTCGACTTGCCCGAGCCCGAGGGGCCGATCACGACGATGACCTCGCCCTGATCGATGGACATGGTGATGTCCTTGAGCGCCTGGAAGTCACCGAAGTGCTTGTTCACGCCTGAGATCTCGACGAGTGCCATGGGAGGGATCATAGGCGGCTGAGGATTCATCGAGGATCGACTCGCCGATTGGACCTTTCCGGTCGACAACCTCACCGACCCTCCGTACCGTCAACCCATGGCGATATCAGACGTGAAGGAATACGCCCATCTCTCCGCCGAGGACGTCGAGGCGATCGGTGAGGAACTCGACGCGATCCGCCAGGAAGTCGTGGACTCGCTCGGCGAATCCGACCGCCGGTACGTGCAGAACACGATCCGTCTCCAGCGCGGACTGGTGGCCGGTGGCCGGGCGGTCCTCCTCTTCTCCGGGTACCGCCCGGCGTGGCTGGTGGGGACCGGGATGCTGGCCGCGGGCAAGATCATCGAGAACATGGAGCTCGGCCACAACGTGATGCACGGGCAGTGGGACTGGATGAACGACCCGGTCATCCACTCCACCACCTGGGAGTGGGACATCGTGGGCACCTCCGAGCACTGGAAGGCCACTCACAACCATCACCACCACACGTACACCAACATCATCGGGATGGATGACGACGTCGGGTACGGCGTGGTCCGTGTGACGCGTGACCAGCCGTGGAACCCGGCGTACTCGCTGAACCTGGTGTGGAACACCATCCTGGCGTTCACCTTCCAGTGGGGCGTGGGGGTCCAGCACCTCGAGATCGCGCCGGGCACCATCAACTCGTCCGGCCGGGCCGAGCAGAAGCGGCGCATCGGGCAGTTCCTGCGCAAGGCCCGCCGTCAGGTGGGCAAGGACTACGTGTGGTTCCCGCTCCTGTCGGGCCCCAACTGGAAGTCGACGATGGCGGCCAACGCCACCGCCAACGTCATCCGGAACCTGTGGTCCAACGCCGTGATCTTCTGCGGGCACTTCCCGGACGGTGCGGACAAGTTCACCCTGGAGGACCTCTCCGAGGAGACCCAGGCGCAGTGGTACCTGCGTCAGATGCTCGGCTCCGCCAACTTCACCGGAAGCCAGCTTACCCACTTCATGTCGGGCAACCTCTCCTACCAGATCGAGCACCACCTCTTCCCCACCATCCCGTCCAACCGGTACGGCGAGATCTCGGAGAAGGTCCAGGACGTCTGCCGTCGCTGGGATCTGCCGTACACGACGGGTCCGCTGTACAAGCAGTACTGGCAGTCGTGGCGCACGATCGCCAAGCTCTCGCTGCCCGACCGCTTCCTCAAGGCCACCACGGACGACGCGCCGGAAACCAGGTCGGAGCGCATGTTCGAGGGTGAGCCGCGGACCTACGACGATCACGTGGGCCCCCGGTCGGGCCTGGTCACCGCCCTGAAGCACCGGACCGCCCCGAACCAGCTCCGGCGCCTGACCCGCACGGTCTGACGGTGGCGGACGACCGGGCGGACGAGGGAGCTACCTCCGGCGACCGGACGCCGAGCGTCGACGAGACGCATCGGCGACCACCCGGCGCGACCGACGCCGAGGTGGAGGCCGCAGGCACCGCCACCGAGGCACTGGAGTACGTGGAGCGGGCCCGGGGGCACCTCTATGACCTGCACCAGCTCATCGGGCGGGCGGACATCCTCTACCAGCAGGCCGCAGACCAGCTGGAGGCGGTCGGCCGGACCGAGCTCGCGGAGCTGATCCGGACCGAGATGGTCGGGGTGAACGTCCTCCACGGGCGGTGGACGTTCCAGATGGTCGAGGAGTTCGACGACGGATTCTGGACCACTGCCCGAGAGGTCAGCAAGGCCGTCCGGGACGAGGTCACCGACGGGCGTCGCCACGTCTACGAGGCCGAACTCAAGGAGCAGAACCGGTCCGCGGGCACCACGGGTCATGAGGCGACCCCGCGAGAGAATCTCTGACCTCCGCGGGGTCGGCCGGTGTCAGCCGGTCCGGTGTCGGCCCGCCATGGCGTGCCGTTCGGACTCGGTCGTCCCACCCCAGACCCCGTAAAGTTCCTTCGATTCCATGGCGAACTGCCGACACGGGTCAAACACCGGGCAGCCCTGACAGACGGCCTTGGCCCTCTCCTCCTTGCGACGGCGTTCGCCCTTCGATTCGTCCTCTGCGCTGTAGAACAGGTCTTCGAGGTCGATGCAGGCGGCATCGTCCCGCCACGACCAGAACTCCGCAGTGGGTTCGAGGTTCCTGTATCTGGGCACGGCGCCTCCTTCCCGCGACGCTGAAGTGCCCTGCCATGAGCCCTGGATGTTCAGAACGCGGTTGACTCCATCCTGACAGTCGACGCGGCGAGGTCAAACGGAAATTAGCGAGCGTAGGCTAACCTTTCTCGGCAAAAGTCGACGGGGGCTGCGCTTTTCGGAGCCTGTGGCCAGAGGTTAAAGTTCGGCAATTCTCCGGGGCCGACTCTTCATCTGCTGAGACGAGTGGCGGAAGTGGGCCTCGTCAGCTGCCGAACCGGGCCGTCGTCGCCCCGCGGATCACCTCGGCGGCGCGGGCCGCCGCACCGTCGACGCCCCACCACGCGCGGATACCTCCGGTCTCCCCGTCCCGTGCCCTCTCCAGTTGTCGGCGGACGGCGTGCCCGACGGCGGTCGGCCCGTCCCCGTAGCGCAACACGCTCACCGCCGGGATCGAGTCCAACGCCCCCGCGGTGGCGTCCTGCTCCCCGTACGGCCGCCGGCCCGGGACCACCACGAGCGGCACGTCAGCGCAGGCGGCATCGGCAACAGACGACTGGCCCCCTCCGGTGACCACCACGTCGGCCGAACACAGTTCCGGCCAGGGGTCCGCGTGCCATTCGCCGTCCGGGCCGCCCACCTCGAGCCAGTCGGCCACTCCGAGCTCGCGCGCCGTCGATCGGACCGCCCTCCAGAAGCGGTGGTCGCCGCCGGAGCCGGAGCCGTTGAGATGGACGACACGGGGACGACGACGATGCCGTGTCTCGCGGACGCGCCGCTCGAAGCGGGACACTCCGCCGATCTCCGCGACGGGGTTCTCCGTCCGCCGCAGGGTCGCCTGATGCGCTCCCGGTGGCCACGCCCCGATCAACCGCTCCGCAGCACGAACCCGCAGCAGGTGGGGCTCGTCCTCCCTCACCCCGGGCGGCAGCGTGCTGACCATCGGGATGCCGGTCATCCGCGCGGCCAGCGACATGGCGGGAGACGAATCGACCCAGAAGGCGCGGGGTCGTGCGTGGTCCATCCACGCGACGGCGGCGCGGCGCGCGGAGAGGGTGAGCTCCTCGGCGTCCTCCTCGTCATCGATGCCGGACGGGAGGTGGACGACGCGGGTTCCCGGGGGGAGGAGCGCGTCGTCGAACTGGCCCGAGATGAGCATCGTGACGTCCAGTCCCCGTTCCCGCAGGGCGCCCATCACCGGAATGGCCCGGTGGAGATGACCGCGCCCCCGGTGGTGGACGTAGACGCCGATCATCGAAACCCTCCCTCGGTCCGTCGGCTTATTCCGCTCCGCGGATCGCGCCGAGTAGTGCGTCGCAGAAGGCGGGGAGGTCGTCCGGGTTGCGGCTGGTGAACACGCCGTCCGAGCTGACCAGCTCCTCGTCCACCCACTCGGCTCCGGCGTTGACCAGGTCCGTGCGCAGGCTCGGGTAGGAGGTGACGCGGCGCCCGCGGACGACGTCGGCCTCGATCAGGACCCATGGCGCGTGACAGATGGCCAGGACGGGCTTACCCGCCTCGACCATCTCGCGGACGAGGGTCAGAGCGTGCTGGTCCTGGCGCAGAGCGTCCGGGTTGGCGACGCCGCCCGGCAGGACCAGGACGTCGACGTCGGCGGCGGTCACGTCGGCGCTCGTCCGGTCGACCGCCTGGGTGCCGGCCGGGGTGAGGTGGTCGACCAGGTCGACCTCGCCGTCGGATGTGCTGACCAGGAGCGCCGTGTGACCGGCTTCGGTCACGGCCCCCCACGGCTCGGTCAGCTCGACCCGTTCGATCCCCTCGCCGGCCACGAGGAATACGACGGTTCTGGTGTCAGTGCGTGCGTCCTGGGTCTCGGTCATAGCCTGATCGTGGGGCCGGACCCCCCAGGCCCGCAACCGGACCGCCGGTGGCCCCCGGCCCGACGGTCCGGCACGATACGTGGATGCGACGACGAGACCCGATCGACCGACGAGGACGGCGCGACCGCCGGCGAGGCGGCTGCGGCTGCTCCCTGCTCGTGCTGCTGCTCCTGGTGCTGGGGCTTGCCGTGGCCGCCGAGTTCGGCGCCCGGTGGTACCTGGCGGATCGGGCGGAGCGCGAGGCGTCGGCGCGACTCGGGGCCCCGGTGTCGGTGGGGTTCGGACCCACGCCGATCCTCTGGGATCTGGCCACCACGCGGGCCGTCGACACGGTCCGGATGACCTCCCCCGGTGACGCAGGCGTGCCCCGGATCGACGTGACCGGCTACTCGGTCAGGATGGTGGACGGTGCGATCCTGGCCGCGTCGGCGGACGGCACCGCGACGCTCAGCGGCGACCAGCTCGCCGCGGCGGCTGCGGAGGGGAACCCGGCCGGTGACTCCCCGGTGGCCGGCCTGACCGAGGTCCATTCCGTGCGCCCGGATGCACAGGCCGGTCTGCTGCGTGCGGACATCGGCGGGATCGCCGAGATCGGCGTGGCCCCGGGCGTCTCCGGCGGCCGACTCACCCTGACCCCTGAGCAGACCGAGCTGATCGGCATCCCCCTGCCGGACGGGCTGTTCTCCGGCATCACCGGCACCGTCGACTCGACGGTCGCCGCACTGCCCGAGGGGGTGTCGATCCACGGCGCCCGCGTGGTACCCGACGGTCTCGAGGTCGCGCTCATCGGCACGGACGTCACGCTGAGGTAGCGCCACCGCCGTGGTCCGCGGGTTGGTCCTCGCTCCCGGCGGCGACCGGCACGCACAGCTCCGTCGCATCGGAACGGCCCCGGACCACCTCCGACCCGACGCGATTCCACCGGGCGGCCTCGGCGTCGCCCGCCGACGCGACCGCGGTGCCGGAGGCCAGGACGAGGCCGGACCGGGTCTTGGCCAGCTCGCACAGCCGGGACGCCTCGTTGACCGCGTCGCCGATCACCGTGTACTCGAGCCGGTCGTCCGCGCCGACGTAGCCCGCGACGACGCCCCCG
>NZ_JAALDZ010000086.1:0-22194 GCF_014145125.1 Dietzia sp. CQ4
GGCCGGCGAGCAGACGCCGCGCGGCGGGGGACGGCTCGTGCAGGTCCGGCGTCGCGGTCGACACCGGCCGGTGCAGATCCGCGACCAGCGCTGCCAGGGCCCCGGGATCGGCGACGGCCTGGCGGCCACGCCGGAAGGCCTGGATGTTCGCCACGACCGCGACTCCGTTGAGCTCGATCGCCTGCTCGATGGCCCGGGCGGAGATCGGCAGGGCGCCGCTCTGGTACGCCGCCCCCACCATGAGCATGTTGGACGCCTGCGTGGACCCGAAGAGGTTCTCCGTGATCTCGCCGGGGTTGAGGTAGACGCCCCGCCCGGAGGCCCGGTCGATGGCCGCCTGGATGTCCGGTGTGGACGGGTAGTGCACGGCGGTGTCGATCACCATGGTCCCCGTGGGGATCCGGGTGGTGGAGACCACCGCGGTGGTGCGGTCCGGGTGGGCGACCTTGAGGTTGGCGTCGTCCGCGCCCACGAGCCCGTCACAACACAGGTAGAGGTCGCAGTCCCCGGCCCCGATCTTGGGGGGTTGCTCGAGTGGCGTCCGCGCCACCCGGACATCGGAGACCACCGCGCCACCCTTCTGCGCCAGACCCGTCATGTCGAGCGTGCGGGCGGAGTTGCCGTCGAGCACGGCGGCGGTCGCCAGTACGGCCGAGACGGTGACGATCCCTGTCCCACCGATCCCGGTGAGGCGCAGCGAGAAGCCGCGGTCGGCGTCGACCGCGACCCGGTCCGGTTCCGGGAGGGCGGCGGAGTCCAGTTCCGGTGCGGTCGCCACGCGCTCGGTCCCGGCGCCCGGCACCACGGTGACGAAGGCCGGGCAGTCGCCCTCCAGGCACGAGAAGTCGAAGTTGCAGGTCGACTGGTCGATCCGGGTCTTGCGACCGAACTCGGTGTCCACCGGATGGACCGACAGGCAGTTGGACTTCTTCCCGCAGTCGCCGCACCCCTCGCAGATGCGCTCGTTGATCATCACCCGCTCCGCCGGGGTGGGGTAGGTTCCGCGCTTGCGGTGGCGGCGCTTCTCGGCCGCGCAGAACTGGTCGTGGACCAGCACGGTCACCCCGGGGACCGCGGCCAGCTCCTTCTGGACCTCGAGCGTGTCCCGGCGGTCGCGGACCTCGATGCCGCGGGGCAGTCCCTGGGACCTCGTGGCCTTGACGTCGTCGGTGGTGACGACGATCCGGGCGACCCTCTCCGCCTGCAGGAGCCGGAGGATCTCCGGCAGGGACATCTCGCCGACCGGGTCCTGGCCGCCCGTCATGGCCACCGTCCCGTTGTAGAGGAGTTTGTAGGTGATGTTGTCGCCCGAGGCGACGGCCGCGCGGAGGGCGAGGGAACCCGAGTGCATGAACGTGCCGTCGCCGATGTTCTGCACCATGTGGCGTTCGGTCAGGAACGGGGCCATACCGGTCCACTGGAGTCCCTCGCCACCCATCTGGGTGACCCCGGTGACGGTGCCGACCTGGTCCTCGTCCATGAGCAGGACCATCGCGTGGCAGCCGATGCCGCCGCCCACGAGCGTCCCGTCCGCCACCTTGGTGGAGCTGTTGTGGGGGCACCCCGAGCAGAAGTAGGGGGTGCGGGTGGTGGCCAGCGGCAGGGAGATCCGCGAGCGGCCGCGGCCCGGTCCGTCGAGCCAGGCGGCCGCCGACTCTATCCCGTGGACGCGGCCCAGCCGTTGCGCCAGGCCCCGGGTCACGGCGTCGACGTCGAGTTCACCGAAGCGGCTGAACAGGGTGGAGCCGTCCTCATGGGTCTTGCCCACGACGTTCGCGACGTCTGGCCGTCGGAAGTGGATCTCGCGGATCATCGTCTCGATGAAGTCGCGCTTCTCCTCC
This sequence comes from Dietzia sp. CQ4, assembly GCF_014145125.1. Classification (NCBI taxonomy): domain Bacteria; kingdom Bacillati; phylum Actinomycetota; class Actinomycetes; order Mycobacteriales; family Dietziaceae; genus Dietzia; species Dietzia sp. CQ4. The sequence goes on from NZ_JAALDZ010000086.1 coordinate 1,842, forward strand.
ACCACGATCACCTCGTCGAGGCCGGTCATGAACTCGTCGAGGACCGTGCGCTCGATCGGGTAGACCATGCCGAGTTTGAGGATCCGGATGCCGCGTCGGGCGAGCTCGGCGTCGTCGAGACCCAACCTGCGCAGCGACTCGCGGACGTCGAGGTAGCTCTTCCCGGCGGCGACGATCCCGATCCGGTCGTCGGCGGTCGACTGCACGATCCGGTTGAGTCGGTTGAGCCGGGCGTACTCCAGCGCGCGGGGGATCCGGATCGTGAGCTGGTTCTGCTCCAACTCCATGAGGCTGGACCCGAGCAACTGGCCCGAGGGCACGTGGGGACTCGTACCCAGATCGCCGTAGACGGGCAGGATCCGATCCGGGTCCACCAGCGCGGTGGACGAGGCGTCCGCGACGTGCGAGGAGATCTTCAGGGCCGACCACAGGCCCGAGACCCGGGAGAGGATCGCAGCGTGGACGCCGAAGTCCAGCACGTCCTGGGAGTCCGCGGGGTAGAGCGTGGGGAGGTAGAGGTCTGCCAGCGCGAGCTCGGACGAGCACGGCACGGTGGAGGACTTGGCTCCGGGGTCGTCACCGACCAGCGCCACCGCGCCCCCGTGGGGGTCGGTGCCGATGAGGTTGGCGTGGCGGATCGCGTCCGTCGCGCGGTCCAGGCCGGGGGCCTTGCCGTACCAGTACCCGACGACGCCCTGCAGTGGCGCGCCTCCGGTGTGGGCCGTCGCGCGTAGGGTCCCCGTGCGTCGCGCGAGCTGCGACCCCATGACGGCCGTGGCGGCGGCCTCCTCGTTGAGGGCGGGGCGGTGGACCACGTCGAACGGGTCGAGGAACGTCCCGCGCCTGGCCAGCTCGAGGTCGTAGCCGGCCAGCGGCGAGCCCTCGTAACCACTGACGAGACTGGCGGTGAGCAGGTTCTGCCTGCGGTCCAGTCGGGCGCGGTCGCGGACCGTGCGGACGAGGGCCTGGATGCCGGTGAGGAACACCGTGCCGCTCTCCCGCGTGTAGCGGTCGGAGAGCGAGAACGAGGTGGCGTCCGCCCGCCCGGTTCGGGGCAGATCATCGTGGGAGCCGCTCGAGGGGTGGAGTAGGGAGGTCATCTGTCACACCTGGCCTTCTGACGACAGTGGCTGTGTCTCCAGGCTAGGCGTGTGGGTGATGCGCGTCACGTGGCCAGCGCGATGCAGTGCACCATGTGCAGGATGTCGGCCACATTCCGCCGCGAGATGGACACAATGCGCAGTGCCCACCGGATTAGCATGGACACATGGACGCGCCTGCCGATCTGGATCACACCGACCGACGACTCCTGAAGATCGTCCTGGCGGGCCCCAGGGTCGGGGTGCGCGAGTTCTCCCGCCGCCTCGGGGTGGCCCGCGGGACGGCGCAGGCGCGGTTGGACAAGCTCGAGGCGCGGGGGGTGATCGCGTCGTGGGCGCCGACCCTCGATCCGGCGGCGCTCGGGTTCCCGCTCTCGGCGCTGGTCCACATCCAGGTCGCGCAGGCGAAGCTGCAGGCGACCTGTACGGGCCTGGCGGAGGTGCGCGAGGTCCTCGAGGTGATGAGCGTGGCGGGGGAGTTCGACATCGTCTGCCGTGTCGTGGCCCGGGACCACTCGCATCTCGAGGAGGTCTTCAGCGCCATCATCGCCACCCCGGGTGTCCTGCGCACCCGCACCGAGGTGGTCCTGCGGCGACGGGTCGGCCCGCGTGTCGCCCAGCTGCTGGACGACTGAGGTTCACTCCCAGATGCGGGCGAACGGATAGGCCTGCTCGTACTCGGAGGCGAGTTCGAGGAGCAGTCGATCGTGGCCGATCCTCGCCGACAGGTGCACGCCGATGGGCAGGCCGTCCGGCGCCAGGCCGGTGGGAAGCGAGACGGCGGGCGACCCCGCGATGTTCTGGAGGGGCGTGAAGGTGACCCAGTTGGAGACCCGCTCGAGGTGGGTCTCGTAGGGCAGGTCCGCATCCAGGTACCCGACCTCGGGGGTCTCGTGGTTGACCACCGGGTTGAGGTAGACGTCGAACTCGCCGAACGCCGAGTCGAACCGCCGTCTGGTCCGGTAGAGGCGGTACAGGTGCAGGGGCAGCGAGGGCAGACCCCGCCTGGCCATCGCGGCGAGGCCGATCGTGAACGGGTCGAGCCGCTCCGCCGCGAACTCCGGACTGAACATGCCCCGGCCGCCCGAGGAGGTGCCCAGGGCGAGCAGGCCCCAGTAGGCGATGAAGTCCTCGCGGAACGAGTCCGGGACCGGCGCGGTGGTCGGCACGATCTCATGGCCCAACGCCGCCAGCCGGTCGGCGGCCTCCCGCAACACCGCCAGGGTGGCGGCATCGGTCGGGTCGCCCGCGGGACTGTGTTCGACGAGGCCGATCCGCAGCCGGCGCCCGGGGGCCTGCGCGACCGTACCCAGCGGTGGGACCCCCACCGGACGGTGTCCCGCTTCGAAGGCGGTCAGGAACGCCACCGTGTCGCGAACGGACCGGGTGACCACGGACTGGGAGATGATCGGGATCGGCATGTTCGCCGAGAACTTCTCGTCGGGGTGTCTGCCCCGACTGGGCTTGAACCCCACCAGGCCGGTGACCGCCGCGGGGATCCGGATCGACCCACCGCCGTCATTGGCGTGCGCGATCGGCAACGCGCCGGCGGCCACCAGTGAGGCGGATCCCCCCGAGGACCCGCCGCTGGTGCGGCCGGTGTCCCACGGGTTCCGGGTGACGAGCCCGCCCTGTCGCTCGGTGGCGGCGGTCCAGCCGAACGGCGGCATCGCGGTCGTGCCCACCGGGATCAGTCCGGTCGCACGGAAGAGCGGTGCGTAGGGGCCGTCGTGGAGGGCTGGTCGGGTGGGGACCGCCGACGAGCCGAGCGTCATGGGCAGACCCTCCACCCGGACCGCGTCCTTGAACGCCGACGGCACGCCGGCGAGCGGGGCGGAGAGCTGGGAGTTCCGGACCCACTCCGCCCGGTGGCGCGCGCGGTCGTAGTCGGTGTGCACCAGGGCGCCCAGAACGGGGTCCACCGTGGCGCAACGCTCGATGGCGGCCTCGACCAGTTCCGCGGGTGAGACCTCCCGCCTGCGAACTCTCTCCGCGAGGGCGGAGGCGTCGTCGTACCCGAGCGCATCGTCGCGGAAGGCGTGCACGCGGCGCGGCGGTCCGGCGGGGGTCGGATCGGCGACGGCATCGGCTGTGGTGTCGGTCACGCGTCCACTGTAGGGCGTCCCCCTTGACAACGGCCGGGCTACTCGTGCATCTTAGGTGTACCTTACTTAGGCGAGCGTCACCTTATTCTCGTACCCGAGATCTCGCCGTGTAGCTGGCGACCCGTGGAGGGCGAACAATGGCAGTGCACCCGATCGTGTCGGATCCGGTCGTGACGGGCGCCCGACGTCTCCTGGACGGGGCGGGCATCGCCACGGTCGCCGTCCGCGGCACCCGGGACCGCTCGGACGTCATGGTCTCCGCTCAGCACCGCTGGATCGGTGGAGGCGCCGTCGTCGTCACCGGGGCCCCCGCACCGTGGTCCGGTCTGATCGTGGAGCCGGGCTCCTCGGTCGAGGTGGTCGTGATGATCGACGAGTTCGCTCCGATCGTCGAGGCGAAGGTGCACGTCGCCAGCCTCTACGGTTTCGGGGTGGCGCGTGCGGCGCGCCAGGGCGAGGGGTGGGTCGTCGAGATCGAGATCGAGCTCGGCGAGCTGCAGGTGCGCCGTCTCGGCCACGAGGGGACGGTTCTCGCCCGCGACCTGGACGCGGTGCCCTCGGACCCGCTGGCGTCCGAGGCGCCCGGTCTCGCGGACGAGATCCGGGCGCGATTCGGGGAACACCTGGCGATCCTGGCGGGATCGGGCGACCCGGCTCACCCGCCGTTCGTCCTCGGTGTCGACCCGGACGGCCTCCACCTTCTCACCGCACTCGGGCGCGACGCCGATGTCGTGCACCTGCCGTTCATGACCCGGGCGCAGTCCGTCGGGGACGTGGTCCGCGAGATGGGCCAGTACGTGGCCCGGGCGAGCTGAGTCCCGGGCCACATCCCGGCCGACGCCCCGGCCCACGTGCCGGCGGCGCCTACGCGGGGGAGTAGGTGAGGCAATCGGCGGTGTCCGCGCCGGAGCCGATCGTCACGGACTCCGCCGAGCAGAGCAGGTCCTTGTTGTGCGTGCACTCCACGCGCTGACAGGCGCCGACGTGCGCGCTCGCGGTGGGGAGGCCGCCCCGTACGTCGAGCGAGATGAACGTCCCGCACTCGGCGTGGTCGGGTGATCCCGCCACGGTGATCGCCGGGGCCGTGCAGTCCGCGTCGGCGTTGAACGAGCACGTGGTGACGGTGCAGTTGCTGATTCCGGTGAGAGTGGCCATGGCGGTTGCTCCTCGTATCGGTGGGTGTTCCCGGTGGTGCCGATCCGGTTGCCGCGGACCGTCGGGTGTCACCGAGTCAACCCCTGATCGGCTCGACTTGCAAGCAAGGAGAGCCTGTGCTAGGTCAGGTTAGCCTAAGCATCTGACCAGCGCTTTCCCTGAATGTCCGCGGTGTGAGCTCCGCGGACCGCGTACCCCCGCCGCCTCCCGGTGGCGTGTGTGGTCTCCGATCCCCCTCTGGACATCTGTGAGCCATGGCACTATGGTCGAACTCAGTTAATCCGACTTAACTGAAAGGGAGCGGCGCTGATGACTTCCGCGACCACCGATCACCCGACCACCAATCGCCAGGCGCACGAGGAGCTCCTCTCCGACCTCCGCGACCGCCTCGAGCGGGCCGCGTTGGGCGGTGGGGAGAAGGCCCGTGCCCGACATCTCGAGCGGGGCAAGCTCCTCGCCCGCCAGCGGGTGGACGTCCTCCTGGATCCCGGTAGCCCGTTCCTCGAGCTGTCCCCGCTGGCCGCCGAGGAGATGTACGGGGGCAAGGCGCCGGGCGCCGGTGTCGTGGCCGGGATCGGCCGGGTCTCCGGGCGCGAGTGCCTGGTGATCGCCAACGACGCGACCGTCTCCGGCGGCACCTACTACCCGATGACGGTGAAGAAGCACCTGCGCGGCCAGGAGGTGGCGATGGCCAACAACCTCCCGTGCATCTACCTCGTGGACTCCGGCGGGGCGATGCTCCTGCAGCAGGACGAGGTCTTCCCGGACCGCGACCACTTCGGCCGGATCTTCTACAACCAGGCGAACATGTCCGCCAAGGGCATCCCGCAGATCGCCGCGGTCATGGGTTCGTGTACCGCCGGCGGCGCCTACGTCCCGGCGATGAGTGACGAGGCCGTGATCGTCCGGAACCAGGGCACGATCTTCCTCGCCGGCCCGCCGCTGGTGAAGGCGGCCACCGGCGAGGAGGTCACCGCCGAGGAGCTCGGTGGCGGCGACCTGCACGCCAAGACCTCCGGTGTGGTGGACCACCTGGCCGACGACGACTACGACGCGCTCATGAAGGTCCGCCAGATCGTGGCGACCTGCCCGCCGGCGCCCGAGCCGGACTGGGAGGTGCTCGAGCCCCGCGAGCCCGCCCGCCCGCAGTCCGACCTCTACGACCTCGTCCCGGTCGACTCCCGCCAGCCCTACGACGTGCGCGACATCATCGGCACGATCGTCGACGGCGGCGAGTACACCGAGTTCAAGGAGAACTACGGTGCCTCGATGGTGACCGCGTTCGCGCGGATCCACGGGCATCCGGTGGGGATCATCGGCAACAACGGCGTCATCTTCTCCGAGTCCGCGCTCAAGGGTGCGCACTTCATCGAACTGTGCGACCGCCGCAAGATCCCCCTGGTCTTCCTGCAGAACATCACCGGCTTCATGGTCGGCCGTCAGTACGAGGCGGGCGGCATCGCCAAGAACGGCGCCAAGATGGTCACGGCCGTGGCGTGCGCGCGGGTCCCCAAGTTCACCATCGTCGTGGGCGGGTCGTTCGGTGCCGGCAACTACTCCATGTGTGGCCGTGCGTACTCCCCGCGGTTCCTCTGGATGTGGCCCAACGCGAAGATCGCCGTGATGGGCGGGCCCCAGGCGGCCGACACCCTCGCCTCGGTGCGCGCCGCGCAGGTCACCAAGTCGGGCGGGGAGTGGACGGACGAGCAGCAGGCCGAGTTCACCGCGCCGATCCGCGAGCAGTTCGAGGAGCAGTCCACCGCGTACTACTCCACGGCCCGACTGTGGGATGACGGGATCATCGATCCCGCCGACACCCGTACCGTCCTCGGCCTGGCCCTCGCGGCCGCGGCCAACGCCCCCCTCGAGCCGGTCAACAACGGCGTCTTCAGGATGTGAGTCGAGCTATGTCACAGAAACTCCACACCGTTCTGGTGGCCAACCGCGGAGAGATCGCGTGTCGCGTGATCCGTTCCCTGCGGGCCGCGGGTATCCGCTCGGTCGCCGTCTACTCCGATGCGGACGCGGACGCCCTCCACGTGCGCATGGCCGATGCCGCCGTCCGCCTGGGCCCTGCCCAGGCCTCGCAGTCCTATCTGGACTTCGAGAAGGTGATCGACGCGTGCCGCCGGACCGGCGCGCAGGCCGTCCACCCGGGATACGGCTTCCTGTCCGAGAACTCGCGGTTCGCGCGGGCGCTCGAGGAGGCGGGCCTGATCTTCGTGGGGCCGCCGGCCACCGCGATCGAGACCATGGGCGACAAGATCACGGCCAAGGCGGCGGTCTCGGCTCGTGACGTGCCCACCGTGCCCGGGATCTCGCGACCGGGACTGACCGACGACGAGTTGGTGGCCGGCGCCGACGAGGTCGGGTACCCGGTCCTCGTCAAGCCGTCCGCGGGCGGCGGCGGCAAGGGCATGCGACGCGTGGAGCGACCGGAGGACCTGCGCGCCGCGCTCGACTCCTCCCGCCGCGAATCGGCGGGCGCCTTCGGCGACGACACGCTGTTCCTGGAGCGGTTCGTCGACACCCCCCGCCACATCGAGGTGCAGGTCCTCGCCGACACCCACGGCAACGTCATCCACCTGGGTGAGCGTGAGTGCTCGCTGCAGCGCCGCCACCAGAAGGTCATCGAGGAGGCGCCCAGCGCGCTGCTCGACGAGGTCACCCGCCAGCGCATCGGCACCGCCGCGTGCGACGCCGCCCGCTCGGTCGGCTACGTCGGCGCCGGCACGGTCGAGTTCATCGTCTCGGCCAACGCCCCGGACGAGTTCTTCTTCATGGAGATGAACACCCGTCTGCAGGTCGAGCACCCGGTCACCGAGATGGTGACCGGCGTGGACCTGGTGGACTGGCAGGTCCGCATCGCCGCGGGCGAGGAACTGACGCTGCGCCAGGAGGACATCACCCTCACCGGCCACGCGATCGAGGCCCGCGTCTACGCGGAGGACCCGGCGAAGGGCTTCCTGCCCACCGGGGGCACCGTGCTCGGTCTGGAGGAGCCCTCGGGCGACGGCATCCGCGTGGACTCCGGCCTGCGCGTCGGCACTGTCGTCGGCAGCGACTACGACCCGATGCTCGGCAAGGTCATCGCCCACGGCTCCGACCGCGCGGAGGCACTGGCCCGGCTCGACGCCGCGCTGGCCGGCACCCACGTGCTGGGACTGCGGACCAACATCGACTTCTGCCGGTTCCTGCTCTCCCAGCCGGAGGTCGTCGCCGGCGACCTCGACACGGGTCTGCTCGATCGGACCCTCGACAGCTACACCGCCACCCCGGCGCCCGAGGGTGCACTGGTCGCCGTGGCCATGCACCGCACCGAGGAGCGCTGGGCCCGCGTGCCGGCCGCCCGGCGCGGACCGTGGGACGTGCCCAACGGCTGGCGGGTCGGCGGGCGCGCCGAGGTGTGGACCAGGCTGGACTCCGGCCCGGGTTCGGACGCCGTCACCGTCGGCCTCCGCGGAACACCCGACGACGCCGAGGTGACCATCACCGACGCCACGATCGGCTCCACGGCCGAGCCCGAGGTCTCCTCGCGGCACCGGGCCAGGGTCGCCCGGGACGGCGGGTCGCTGCGACTGACCGTCGACGGCACCCAACAGCGCTGGACCGTCGTCCGCTCCGCTGACCCCAAGGCGGCGGACACCTTCTGGGTGGCCGGCGACGGTGGCACCTGGGACCTGCGGCTGCTCCCGTTGATCGACTCCCGGATCCACGACGCCGGGTTGTCGGACGGTCAGATCCTCAGCCCCATGCCCGGGTCGGTCATCGCGTGCTTCGTCGCCGACGGCGACGAGGTGACCGCAGGTCAGAACGTCCTGGCCGTCGAGGCCATGAAGATGGAACACGCCCTGTCGGCACCGATCGACGGGGTGGTCCGGCTGAACGTCTCCACCGGCGAGCAGGTGCCCGCCGACCATCTGCTCGCGACCGTCGAGCCCCACCCCTCCACCGAGGAATCCGAAGGAGAAGGCAATGCCTGAGTTGGAAGAGCACTACGCCGACCTGAAGTCGACGGTCGCCGAGTTCGCCGACAAGGTGGTCGCCCCCGCCTCGGCCGAGCACGACCGCAACCACACCTTCCCCTACGAGGTCGTCGCCAAGATGGGCGAGATGGGCCTGTTCGGCCTGCCCTTCCCGGAGGAGTTCGGCGGCATGGGCGGCGACTACTTCGCCCTCTCCCTGGCACTCGAGGAGCTGGGTCGTGTCGACCAGTCGACCGCCATGACGCTCGAGGCGGGCGTGGGCCTCGGCGCGATGCCGATCTACCACTTCGGCACCGACGAGCAGAAGAACACCTGGCTGCCGGATCTCGCCGCGGGCAGGAAGCTCGCGGGCTTCGGCCTCACCGAGCCCGGTGCGGGGTCGGATGCCGGCGCCACCAAGACCACCGCGAAGCGGGACGGCGACGAGTGGGTGGTCAACGGCAACAAGCAGTTCATCACCAACTCGGGAACCGACATCACCTCGTTGGTCAACGTCACCGCGGTGACCGGCGTGCGGGACAACGGCAAGAAGGCCATCTCGACCATCATCGTCCCGTCGGGCACGCCCGGCTTCACGGTCGAGCCGGCGTACGACAAGGTCGGCTGGAACTCCTCCGACACCCACCCGCTGACGTTCTCCGACGTGCGGGTCCCGGCGGAGAACATCCTCGGCGAGGAGGGGCGCGGGTACGCGAACTTCCTGTCGATCCTCGACGAGGGGCGCATCGCGATCGCCGCGGTGGCCACCGGCGCCGCCCAGGGGTGCGTCGACGAGTCGGTGAAGTACGCGCGTGAACGCGAGTCCATGGGCCAGAAGATCGGGTCGTTCCAGGGGATCTCCTTCAAGATCGCCCGCATGGAGGCCCGCGCCCACACCGCGCGCTGCGCCTACTACGAGGCCGCCCGCCTCATGCTGGCCGGCAAGCCGTTCAAGAAGGAGGCCGCCATCGCCAAGATGGTCTCCTCCGAGGCGGCCATGGACAACGCCCGGGACGCCACCCAGATCCACGGCGGCTACGGGTTCATGAACGAGTACCCGGTGGCCCGGCACTACCGGGACTCCAAGATCCTCGAGATCGGCGAGGGCACCACCGAGGTGCAGCTCATGCTGATCGCGCGCGGTCTCGGGTTATGAGTGACCAGGCTGTGACGATGGACGGACAGCGCAAGGAGATCGTCCAGCGCGGACTGTGGTTCGAGGAGTACGAGGTCGGCACCGCCTACCTCCACCGCCCCGGGCGCACGATGACCGAGACGGACAACGTCCTGTTCACCACGCTGACGATGAACACCCAGGCCCTGCACCTGGACGCGGCGTGGTCGGCCGAGCAGCCGGGCTTCGGCGGCGAGCGGCTCATGAACTCCATGCACACGCTGTCGACGCTGGTCGGGCTGTCGGTCGCGCAGCTCACCCAGGGCACGATCGTGGCCAACCTCGGGTTCTCCGAGGTCACCTTCCCCAAGCCCGTGCTGCACGGCGACACCCTCTACGCCGAGACGGTGTGCACGGACAAGCGGGAGTCGAAGTCGCGCCCGGGCGAGGGCATCGTGACTCTCGAGCACATCGGTCGCAACCAGCACGGTGACGTGGTGGCCAGGGCCGTCCGCAAGACGCTGGTCCGTAAGCGTCCGGCCGACCAGGCGGGGGAGGGGTCGGCATGACCCCGGCGTGGATCCCGCCCGGCCCGGCACTGCTGTTCTGCCCGGCCGACCGCCCCGAGCGGTACGGCAAGGCGGCCGAGCGCGCGGACGTGGTGATCGTCGACCTGGAGGACGCGGTCGCACCGGACGCCCGACCGGCCGCCCGGGAGGCGCTCGTGGCCTCCGACCTGGATCCGGAGCGCACGATCGTCCGTGTCAACCCGAGCGACTCCGATGATCACGCCGCGGACCTCGAGGCCCTCGCCGGGACGGGCTACCGTTGCGTCATGCTCGCCAAGACCGAGTCGGCCGCGCAGGTCGCCGACGTCCACGCCGCCACCGGCGCGGCGGTGTTGGCGCTGGTGGAGACGCCTCTGGGCGTGATCCGCGCCGCGGAGATCGCCGCCGCACCCGGATGCGCCGGGATGATGTGGGGCGCCGAGGACCTCCTGGCCGCCATGGGTGGCTCGACCAGCCGTTTCTCGGGAATCGAGGCCGGTGGCCCCCGGGTCGCGGGGGAGTACCGCGACGTCCCGAGGCACGCGCGTGCGCAGGTCGCGCTCGCGGCGGCCGCGTTCGGTCGGTGGGCGGTGGACTCGGTCCACCTCGACATCGCCGACGAGGCGGGTCAGCGCGCCGAGGCGCTCGACGCCGTCGCCCTGGGGTTCGTGGCCACCGCCTGCATCCACCCGTCCCAGGTGGCGGTGGTCCGACAGGCCTACGCGCCCGACGACGACGAGGTGGCCTGGGCCCGGAAGGTCCTCGACGCCGCCCGGAGCAACCAGGGCGTCTTCCGGCTGGACGGCCGCATGGTCGACGGCCCCGTCTTCCGACAGGCCGAGGCGACGATGCGTCGCGCCGCGGCCTCCGCCACCTGACACGCCGCCACCCGACACGCCGCCACCCGACACGCCGCCACCCGACACTGCAACCCCCACTTCGTGGGCCGTCCGATCCCACCCTCAAGGAGCACCGAGATGACCACCACCGATCTCGATTCCACCCCACTGGACCCCGCCCTGTCCCACACCCGTGGGGACGCCGACGTCCCGCTGCTCACGCAGACGATCGCCGACAACCTGGCCGCCACGGTCGAGCGCTTCGGCGACCGCGACGCCCTCGTCGACGTGCAGGCCGGACGCCGGTGGACCTACACGGAGTTCCACGCCGACGTCCGTCGCCTGGCCTCGGGCCTGCTCCGGCTCGGGATCCGGACCGGCGACCGCGTGGGGATCTGGTCCCCCAACCGCTGGGAGTGGGTGATGATCCAGTACGCCACCGCCGAGATCGGGGCGGTGCTGGTCAACATCAACCCCTCCTACCGCGTCCACGAGCTGGAGTACGTGCTCAAGCAGGCCGGGATCAAGGCCGTGGTCGCGGCGCCCCAGTTCAAGGACTCGGACTACACCGGCATGCTCTCGCAGGTCCAGCCGAGCTGCCCGGACCTCGAGGTCGTCGTGCTGTTCGGCGACGAGGAGTGGGAGTCGATGATGTCGGGGCCCACCGACCCGGAGGAGCTGGCCGGGATCCGCGCCGGTCTCGGCGCCGGCGACCCCATCAACATCCAGTACACGTCGGGCACGACCGGGTTCCCCAAGGGCGCCACCCTCTCGCACACCAACATCCTCAACAACGGGTTCTTCGTGGGCGAGACGATCAACTACTCGGAGGTGGACCGGGTCTGCATCCCGGTGCCCTTCTACCACTGCTTCGGCATGGTGATGGGCAACCTCGCGTGCACCACCCACGGGTCGTGCATGGTGATCCCCGCGCCCGCGTTCGACCCCGCCGCCTCGCTGCGGGCGGTGGCGCAGGAGAAGTGCACGAGCCTGTACGGCGTGCCGACGATGTTCATCGCCGAGCTCGCGCTCGAGGACTTCGACTCCTACGACCTGTCGTCCCTGCGGACCGGGATCATGGCGGGGTCGCCGTGCCCGGAGGCGACCATGCGTCAGGTGATCGACCAGATGAACATGGAGGAGGTCTCGATCTGTTACGGCATGACCGAGACCTCCCCGGTGTCCACCCAGACCCGGGCCGACGACTCGTTGGACCGCCGCGTCTCCACCGTGGGGCGGGTCGGCCAGCACCTGGAGATCAAGATCGTCGACCCGGAGTCGGGTGGGACCCTGCCGCGCGGCGAGGCGGGGGAGTTCTGTACCAAGGGGTACAGCGTGATGATCGGGTACTGGAACGAGCCGGAGAAGACCGCGGAGGCCCTCGACGCCGACGGGTGGATGCACACCGGGGACATCGGGGAGATGGACTCCGACGGTTACGTCAAGATCACCGGCCGGATCAAGGACATGGTGATCCGCGGCGGCGAGAACATCTATCCGCGCGAGGTCGAGGAGTTCCTCTACACGCACCCCGACATCCTCGACGCCCAGGTGATCGGGGTGCCGGATCCCAAGTACGGCGAGGAGCTCATGGCGTGGGTCCGGCTCAAGCCCGGGCGCGACGACCTCACGGCCGACGAGGTCCGCGACTTCGCCACCGGCAAGCTCGCGCGCCACAAGATCCCGAAGTACGTGCACGTGGTGGACGAGTTCCCCATGACGGTCACAGGCAAGGTCCGCAAGGTCGACATGCGCAAGACGGCGATCGAGATCCTCGGCATCGCCTGACGGCCCACACACCCAAGGAGGACGTGTATGTCCAGCAAGATCATGACAGCGGCGGAGGCCGTCGCGGACATCCCGGACGGGGCGTCGATCGCCGCCGGCGGATTCGGGCTGTGCGGGATCCCCCAGGTGGTCATCGAGGCCCTCGCGTCCCGCGACGTCGGCGACTTCGAGGTCTTCTCCAACAACGCCGGGGTCGACGGCAAGGGCCTCGGCATGCTCCTGGAGACCGGGAAGCTCCGGCGCATCGTCTCGTCGTACGTGGGCGAGAACAAGGAGTTCGCCCGCCAGTACCTGTCCGGTGAGCTCGAGGTGGAGTTGACGCCGCAGGGCACCCTCGCCGAGCGGATGCGCGCGGGCGGCTCCGGGATCGGGGCGTTCTACACGCGGACCGGCGTGGGCACCTACGTGGCCGACGGCGGGATGCCGTGGAAGTACGACTCCGAGGGCGGCGTCGCGGTGGCCTCGCCGCCCAAGGAGACCCGGGAGATCCGGGGCGAGACCTACGTGCTCGAGCAGGCCATCGAGGCCGACTTCTCGCTGGTGCGGGCTGCGGTCGCGGACCGCAGCGGCAACCTGCGGTTCAACCTCACCGCACGCAACTTCTCACCGTTGGCCGCCATGGCCGGCCGGGTGTGCATCGTCGAGGCGGAGAAGATCGTCGAGGTCGGCGAGCTGGCCCCCGACGACATCCACCTGCCCGGCATCTTCGTGCACCGCCTGGTGGAGCTCACCGCGCAGCAGGTGGAGCAGACCAAGTGGATCGAGAAGACCACCACCAACCCGCCCTCGGAAGGACAGCGCTGATGAGCAGGATCGGACGCGACCGCAAGGCGATGGCCGCCCGCGCGGCCCTCGAACTGTCGGACGGCCAGTACGTGAACCTCGGTATCGGGCTCCCGACGCTGGTGCCCAACTACGTCCCCGAGGACGTCAACGTCACCCTGCAGTCGGAGAACGGACTGCTCGGGATCGGCCCCTACCCGCACCCGGACGACGTCGACCCGGACCTGATCAACGCCGGCAAGGAGACCGTCACCACGCTCCCCGGCTCGTCGACCTTCGACTCCGCGATGAGCTTCGGAATGATCCGCTCGGGCAAGATCGACGTGGCGATCCTGGGGGCGATGGAGGTCAACCCGGCCGGTGACATCGCCAACTGGATGGTGCCCGGCGCGATGGTCAAAGGCATGGGCGGCGCGATGGACCTCGTGGTGGGGGCCCGCCGCATCGTCGTGGTGATGGACCAGGTGGCCAAGGACGGCTCGTCCAAGATCGTCTCCGAGATCTCGCTGCCGCTCACGGGCCTGGGCTGCGTGGACCGGATCATCACGGAACTCGGGGTGTTCGACCGCGACGCAGACGGGCTGACCCTGGTGGAGATCGTCGACGGGGTGACCCTCGAGCAGGTCGCCGCCGCCACGGGAGCCCCGTACCGGGTGAGCGCGAACCTGGCGTGATCGAGGTGCTGGGGTAATCGCGCCACCGCCCGCCGGCGCCGCCGGACTCTGGACCACACCGGTCCGGGGTCGGGCGGCGCTCTCGGCGTTGGCCTGGGTGCTGGGGTATGTGGTCGGCCTCGTCGTCGTCGTCCTCCTCGTCCTCCTCGCCGCGAGCACCGTCGGCACCGCGCGACCCGACACCGCCCTGCTCGCCCTCGTGGTGCTCGGCGGCACGGCGGTGGCGGCGCTGGTCGCCGTGCGGATCCACCTGCTGCGCCGCCGCGGTCTGGGGTGGGCCGACGTGGGGCTGCGCCCCCCGGCGCACACGCCGCTGCACCTGGTGTGGCAGATCCCGGCGGTGATGCTCGCGGGGGTCGCGGCGTCCATGGTCGTGCTCGTCCCGCTGGGGGCGGGGCCGGAGGGCTCCGACGACGGGCTCGAGGACCTCGCCACCGGCGGGCCGGCGTTCGTGGTCCTCGGGCTGCTCGCCGTCGCGGTGCTCGTTCCCGTGGCCGAGGAGGTGGTCTTCCGGGGGATCGTCCTACCCGCGCTGAGAGCGAGGTTCCGGGCGTTTCCGGGGATCGCGCTCGCGGGGGCGGTCTTCGCCGCCGTGCACCTGATCCCGCCCGCGCTGCCCTACCTGGTGGTGGTGGGGATCTCGCTGTGCGTGATGGCGCAGTGGTACCGGTCGATCGTGCCCGGGATCGTGCTCCACGGCGTCAACAACGCGGTCGTGTTCGCCGGCATCGTCGCGGCGGGCTCGGCCTGAGGGGTGCACGTGGGGCGGTGCCCGGCGGAGTTCAGGCCAGCAGTGCGGACACCAGCAGCAGGACGGGGAGCGCCCCGAGGGTGGTGAGGACCGCCGAGTCGCGGGCGAGCAGCGTCCCGTGGCCGTAGCGGGTGGCCACCACGAGCACGTTCTGCGCCGTGGGCAGGGCGGCGGCCACCACCACGGTGAGGAGCTCGTGACCCCGCATCCCCATGAGGCCGCTGCCGACGGCGTACGCGAGCAGGGGGTGTGCGACCAGCTTCAGGCCGCTGGCCAGGGCGATCTCCCGGCGCGGTGACGCTCCGGCCTCGAGCACCTTCACGCCGTAGAGGGACATGCCGAACACCAGGAGTGCGCCGGGGACCGAGATCTGACCGACCAGGTGGACCGGCTCGAGCAGCCGTTCGGGCGGCGACCACGGCAAGGCCGCCACCACCACCCCGGCCAGCGCGGCCAGGACCAGCGGGGTCCGGGCGGCCTGGAGCGCCGAGGAGAACGCACCTCCGCCGCCATCGGTCGTGCCCTCCGCCCGGGCGGCGCGCTCGAGTACGGCGATGGCGATCGGCTGGAGCACCGCCACCTGGAAGAGCAGCAGGGGCATGACGAACCCGAAGTCCCCCAGGACGTAGACGGCGATGGGGATGCCCAGGTTGGCCGAGTTGACGTAGCTGGCGGACAGGGCGCCGACGGCGAGGTCGGCGGCCGGCCGCCGGAGCCACAGCTTCGCGATGAGCACGTAGGCCACCGCCATGACGATCGCCGTCGCGGCGGAGACCACGAAGACGCCGGTGAAGACCTGGTCGAGCGTGGTCCGGGCGAGGGCGTCGAACAGCAGGGCCGGGGTGGCGACGAAGAACACGAGCCGGTTGAGCACCAGTCGGGCGTCGGAACCGAGGACCCGGGAACGGGCGAGCAGCCACCCGAGTGCGACGACCGCGACGATCACGGCGAAGCCGTTGAGGACGCCGGCCACTGCGGACTCCTGGGGTTCGGGGGAGGGGAGCGGTAACGCCGATCGGGGCCGAGCACTCCTGCGGGCAGGAGGCGCGACCCCGATCGGGTTGCTGTTGCCTGTGTCGGCGGCTATTTACCGCGGACGGGACGTGCGGTGCGGTTCGACCGCGCCGAGCAAGGGCTCAGCGGCTGGTGAACGGCAGCAGTGCCATCTCACGGGCGTTCTTGACCGCGACGGCGACCTGACGCTGCTGCTGCGGCGTGAGGCCGGTGACGCGGCGCGAACGGATCTTGCCACGATCGGAGATGAACGTGCGGAGGGTGTTGACGTCCTTGTAGTCGACCGTCTCGATACCCGCGACCTTCAACGGGTTCTTCTTGGGCCGACGACCCTCCTGGGCACGGATCTTCTTGGACGGGGTGCTACGCGCTTTTGCCATGATTACCTACTCACCAACTCGACTTCGTGACACCGGGCAGCTCGCCACGGTGGGCCATCTCGCGCATGCGGACGCGGGAGAGGCCGAACTTGCGGAGGTAGCCGCGGGGGCGGCCATCGGCGACGTCGCGGTTACGCACCCGCACGGGCGAGGCGTCACGCGGCATCTTGTTGAGCGCGGTCTGGGCGTCCATGCGCGCCTCGTCCGTGCTCTCGGGGTTCTTGATGATTGCCTTGAGCTCGGCGCGGCGCTCGGCGAACCGGGCCACCTTGGCCTTGCGCTGCTCGTTGCGCGCGATCTTTGACTTCTTGGCCACGGGTCAGCGCTCCTCTCGGAATTCGACGTGCTTACGGACGACCGGGTCGAACTTCTTGAGGACGATGCGGTCCGGGTTGTTACGGCGGTTCTTGCGGGTCACGTACGTGAACCCGGTCCCGGCCGTGGACTTGAGCTTGATGATGGGTCGAACGTCGTTACGTGCCATCTCAGATCTTCTCCCCACGGGCGCGGATACGGGCCACGACGGCCTCGATGCCATCGCGGTCGATGGTCTTGATGCCCTTGGTGGAGACCGTCAGCGTGACGCGACGACCCTCGGAGGGCACGAAGTAGCTACGGCGCTGGATGTTCGGGTTCCAGCGACGGTTGGTCCTGCGGTGTGAGTGCGAGACGGACTTGCCGAAACCCGGCTTCCGTCCCGTTACCTGGCAATGCGCCGACATGGCGTGGTTCTCCTTCCGCCTCCTCGTACGGTGGCGCGTGATGGTCGGGGCTCCCGGTCGGCCTGGGCCGAACAGCAGCGGATCACCACGTCGCGGGCACCGTGAGAGGCGATAGCAAACGTGCAGACAACAGCGATGGTCTAGTTTACGGCCCGACCGCGGGAAACGGTAATCAGCACGTCAACGCCGGTGGGGACGGCCGGCGGAGCGTGCGAATTGGGTACGCGGTCATCGTACGGGTACGATCTACCGATGCGTGTGCTGATACCGGGATCCCCGGTTCGGCCACTGGCAGTTGCGTGCCCCTGACGGGGCGGGCGCCAGACCCAAGACTTCTACCGAGCTAGAGGGATCCAGTATGAAGAACGACATCCACCCCGACTACCACCCGGTGGTCTTCCAGGACTCGGGCACCGGCACCAAGTTCCTCACCCGCTCCACCGCGAAGAGCGAGCGGACCGTCGAGTGGGAGGACGGCAACTCCTACCCGCTCATCGTGGTCGACGTGACCAGTGAGTCGCACCCGTTCTGGACCGGCGCGCAGCGCGTCATGGACACGGCCGGCCGTGTCGAGAAGTTCCAGCGCCGTTACGGCAACCGCACCCGCCGCACCAAGTGAGCCGCGGGTCGGTGCTCCGCCGCCGACCCACACCCACACCCGAGACCTCAGAGGACGTAACAGTCATGGCAGTTCCGAAGCGTCGCCTCTCGCGCGCCAACACCCATTCCCGCCGCTCGCAGTGGAAGGCCGAGAACCCGGCCCTCCAGGAGACCAAGATCGACGGCCGCGCCGTGGTGCTGCCGCGTCGCCTGGTCAAGGCCGCCAAGCTCGGCCTCGTCGACCTCGACCGCTGAGTGTCGGTCGACTGATCGCCGAGACGAACTGAGCTCCGCGGCGCCCGCGCGTCGCACGCACACGCCCGGTCACGAGCCCGGTGGGTCCCCTCGGACCCACCGGGCTCGTCGGCGTCATCAGGACCCGGCGCGGACCGCGCATCGGTCGCGGTATTCCTCAGCCGTGGTTCAGGCGGGTGCGGGAGACTTCCCGGTATGAAGATCCTCGTTGTGGACGACGACCAGGCCGTGCGTGAATCCCTGCGCCGTTCCCTCACGTTCAACGGTTATTCGGTGGAGCTCGCGGGGGACGGGGTCGAGGCGGTCGAACGGCTCGACGCGAACCGTCCGGACGCGGTGATCCTCGACGTCATGATGCCCCGCCGCGACGGCCTCGAGGTGTGCCGGATACTGCGGAGTCGGGGGGACGACCTGCCCGTGCTCATGCTCACCGCCCGGGACGCGGTGTCCGAGCGGGTGGCGGGCCTGGACGCGGGCGCCGACGACTACCTGCCCAAGCCCTTCGCGCTGGAGGAGCTGTTGGCCCGGCTGCGGGCGTTGCTGCGTCGTCGGGGTCCGGAGGCCGAGGACGTGGACGAGGTGTTGGAGTTCGAGGACCTGCGGATGGACCTGGCGACCCGCGAGGTCAACCGGGGGGAGCGACGGATCCAGCTGACCCGGACGGAGTTCTCCCTGCTCGAGTTGCTCCTGCACCATCCCCGTCGTGTCCTCACCCGGAGCCACATCCTCGAGGAGGTGTGGGGTTACGACTTCCCCACGTCGGGGAACGCGCTCGAGGTGTACATCGGGTATCTCCGGCGTAAGACCGAGGGCGACGGCGAGAGTCGTCTGATCCACACCGTGCGTGGCGTGGGATACGTGTTGCGCGAGACGCCGTAGTGCGAGCCCGCACGGTGGGGTGGGGCTCCACACCGATCTCCCTGCACCAGCGGGTCACCCTGTTGGCGGCGAGTTCGGTGGGCGTCGCGGTGGCCCTGATGGCCGTCGCGGCGTACTTCGTCGTGTCCGGGTCGATGTACAGCGAGGTCAACAACCGGCTCCAGCAACAGGCCGACCAACTGGTCAACAGCCAGCTCGCGTCGGAGTTCGCCCTCCAGTCCCGGAGCACCCTCATCGCGCTGCGGGCCTTCAACCCCAATCTGGACGCGCAGATCGTCGCGCCCTCCGGTGTGCGGACGGCCACCGGCGAACCCTTCCAGATCGGCGGCCCCGAGATCGCCGTGGTCCGCGGCGAGACCGAGTCGAGCCTGCGGACGGCCGGGGGCAAGCAGATCTATGCGGTGGGGGTCCGCGACGGTTCGACACTCATCCTGGCGCAGGACCTGAGCCCCACCAGGGCGGCCCTCAATCGTCTGGCGATCGTCCTGACGCTGGTGGGTGCGGCCGGCATCGCGCTGGCGGCGGTGGCCGGTACGGCGGTGGGGCGCACGGGTCTGGCGCCGGTCGCCCGGTTGACCAGGGCGGTGGAGCGGATCGCCAGGACCGACGACCTGCGGCCCATCCCGGTGGCGGGTGATGACGAGATCGCCCGGCTCACCGCCAGCTTCAACCAGATGCTCGTGGCGCTGGGGGAGAGCAGGGATCGACAATCGCGGCTCGTGGCCGATGCCGGGCACGAGCTCAAGACACCGCTGACCAGTCTCCGGACCAACGTGGAACTACTGATCGCCGCGAGCAGGCCGGGGGCGCCGACCATCCCGGCCGCGGACAGGGGGGCGCTCGAGGTCGACGTGATCGGTCAGATCTCCGAGCTCACCCAGCTGGTCGGGGACCTGGTCGAGCTCGCCCGTGAGGATTCCGGGGAGGTCGAGCTGGAGCCGGTCGCGGTGTCGGAGGCGGTCGAGCGGGCCCTCGAGCGGGTCCGTCGGCGGCGTCACGACGTGCGGTTCGACGTGGATCTGGCGCCCTGGTACTCGTTCGGTGACAACGCGGGGATCGAGCGTGCGGTGCTGAACATCTGCGACAACGCGGCCAAGTGGAGCCCGACCGGGGGAACGGTGACGGTCCGGATGAACCCGGTGTCGGAGTCGGTCGTGGAGTTGACCGTCGCCGACCAGGGGCCGGGTATCCCTGAGGAGGACAGGCAGCTGGTCTTCGAGCGATTCCACCGCTCGCGGGAGGCACGGGCGATGCCCGGTTCGGGGCTCGGGTTGGCGATCGTCCGCCAGGTGGTCACCCGGCACGGAGGCACCGTGGAGATCCATGACGCGGACGGTGGGGGCACCGAGGTGCGGATGACCATCCCCGGGTGTGAGCTCCCCCCGAACTGATCGACGGGGGACGCGGTCGTCTCAGCGGGCACACAGCGCGGTGAGGAACCATGTCGGATATGGAGAACGAGAACGATCGGGGCACGGGTGGTCCCCGGCCCGGCGACGAGTGGGCCTCGGGTCCGGGCGCGGGTCCGGGTGGATACGGTCAGCGGCCGGAGAGCCCGTATGGTCCCCGCGACGACGGTCGGCGACCGGGCCCGGCGGACGTCGGTCCGCCCCCTCCCGGTTCCGGGCAGCCCGGCCAGTACGGGCACGTGCAGCCGAACCAGGGCTGGGGCGGCGCGGGG